>WGFP01000018.1 GCA_015492195.1 Acidiferrobacterales bacterium | reverse complement strand
GCGGTGACCGTCCACGTGCTGCAGGGCGAACGCGAGATGGCCGCCGGCGGAATGCCGGTTAAGTCAAACCGGCCGAGCGACTTGTTGCCGGCGCCGCGCGGTATGCCGCAGATCGAGGTGACCTTCGATATTGACGCCAACGGTATTCTTCATGTGTCCGCCAAGGACAAGGCGACCGGCAAGGAAAACAAGATTGTGATCAAGGCCGGTTCGGGGTTGTCCGAGGACGAGATCGAGCGCATGGTCAAGGACGCCGAGGCCCACGCCGAAGAGGACAGGAAGGCGCGCGAGCTGGCCGAGGCGCGCAACCAGGCCGACGCCATGATTCACAGCGTGCGCAAGTCCATAGACGAAATGGGCGACAAGCTTGACGCCTCGGAGAAGGAAAAAATCGAATCCGCGATGAAGGATCTCGAGGCGGCCGTGAAAGGCGACGACAAGGACGAGATCCAAAAGAAAACCCAGTCCCTGACTGAAGCGAGCCATAAGCTGGCGGAACATATGTACGCGCAGGCCGGCGCCCAGGCGGCGAGCGCGGGCGAGGGGGCGCAGACGGCCGAACCCGATGCCGCGGCCGGCGGCGGGAACAAGGACGACGTGGTGGACGCCGAGTTCGAGGAAGTCAAAGAAAACAAAAAGAAGTAGCGAGCGACACGTAGCAAGTACAAGGTAACCAAGGCTACTTGCCTTCCGCCGAGGGCGTGTCGGTGGCGGGTGACGGTAACCACCGTTGCCCTTTTTCATGTTTGTTTGCTACTTAAAACGCAACTTGCTGCTTAACTGCTGACTTTATGGCGAAACAGGATTACTACGAAATACTGGGTGTGGCGCGCAACGCTTCGGAGGCCGAGATCAAGAAGGCCTACCGGCGCTTGGCCATGAAATACCACCCCGACCGCAACCCCGACGACAAGACCGTTGAAGCCAAATTCAAGGAGGCCAAGGAGGCCTACGAGGTCCTGTCCGACGCGCAGAAGCGCGCGGCCTACGACCAGTTCGGCCATGCGGGCATAGACCCCTCCATGGCCGGCGGCGGCGGTTTCTACAGCGCCGGGGCCGGGGCGAATTTCGCCGACATCTTCGGCGACGTGTTCGGCGATATTTTCGGCGCAACCCGGCGCGGCGGTGGCGGCTCCCGGGCCTATCGCGGGGCGGACCTGCGTTACCGCCTCGAACTCAGCCTGGAAGACGCGGTGCAGGGTACGGAGGTGCGCATCCGCGTGCCCGGCCTCGATACCTGTGACGCCTGCAAGGGGTCCGGCGCCAAGGCCGGGACCTCGCCCGCTCCCTGTCGCACCTGCGGCGGGCAGGGACAAGTGCGCATGCAGCAGGGGTTTTTCTCCATCCAGCAGACCTGTCCCGAGTGCCGCGGCAGCGGCAAGGTGATCACCAGTCCGTGTCCGGCGTGCCGCGGGCAGGGGCGGGTGGAGCGCACCAAAACGCTTTCCGTCAAGGTGCCCGCCGGCGTGGACGACGGCGATCAAATCCGGCTGGCGGGGGAGGGGGAAGCGGGAGAAAACGGTGGGCCGCCCGGCGACCTGTTCGTGCAGGTCAGGCTGAAGCCCCACCCGATTTTCAAACGCGAACAGGATGATCTCTATTGTGAGATGCCGATCAGCTTCGCCACCGCGGTCCTCGGCGGCGAATTGGAAATACCGACGCTGGAGGGGCGCGCCGCTATCAAGATTCCGCCCGCCACCCAAAGCGAGAAGGTATTCCGGCTGCGCGGCAAGGGGGTGCGCAATGTGCGCACCGGGCACGTGGGGGATCTTTATTGTCGCGTCAACGTCGAGACCCCGGTGAATTTAACCGCGGAACAAAAGGCCCTGCTTGAGCAATTCGAGGCGTCTTTGCGCGCCGGCGGCAAGCGTCACAATCCGCGCGAGCACTCCTGGCTGCATAAAATTAAAACCTTTTTCGATTGATCCGTTTGCGCTGATTATTTCTCACCCGCAGGGGTGATGGCGAATTCGAGTACCTGTTTCTTGCCGGCCAGCGTCTCCGACAGGCGCTTGAAGTTGTTGACGTCCCGGCTGCGGATCGTCATGCGGTATTCAAAAAATTTTCCGTCCCCCACCAGGTGGTAGCTGTAGTTGCCGCTGGTGATGGCGTGCTCCTTGATAAGCGCGGCGAGTGCTTCCTGGGCCAAGTAATCTTTACGCGGAAAGCGCATGATCAGGTTGGCGTAAGACAGTGT
>WGFP01000017.1 GCA_015492195.1 Acidiferrobacterales bacterium | reverse complement strand
GCCCGGCGCTGTCCCAACGAGGCATCCTGCCTCGTGGGCCAGTCGCGCGCTTCCCTGCGCGCGACCCCTTCGGGGCGCTCGCCCAAAGCCTGGCGGTGCTCGGGCGCGCCATACGGGGACTCGATAAAAAGGAATGAGTGTGGTTATAAGTGAACTAGAAACATGTTGATATTCGAACATTCACAACCCGGCCGTCGCAACCCATCACAGGCGCCGTTGAATAAACCGAAAGTCGAGGACATTCCGAAAAAATTCCGGCGCGCAAAGCCGCCGTTGTTGCCGGAAGTGTCCGAGATGCAGGCGGTGCGCCACTATACGCGTTTGAGCCAGAAGAATTTCTCCATCGATACCCATTTCTATCCGCTCGGTTCCTGCACCATGAAATACAACCCGCGGGCGTGCAACAAGCTCGCGATGTTACCACCGTTTCTCGCGCGTCATCCCTCGGCGCCCGAGTCCACCGGCCAGGGGTTCCTCGCCTGTCTGTATGAACTGCAGGAAATCCTGAAAGACGTGACCGGCATGAAAGGCATATCTCTGGCGCCACTGGCCGGGGCGCAGGGCGAGTTCGCCGGCGTCGCCATGATCCGCGCCTATCACGTATCGCGGAATGATACGGCGCGCACCGAAATTCTGGTTCCCGACGCGGCCCACGGCACCAATCCGGCGACGGCGGTGATGTGCGGCTATACCGTGCGCGAGATCCCCACGGACAACGAGGGGGACATCGATCTGGAGGCATTGCGTGCCGCGGTGGGCCCAAAGACCGCGGGCCTGATGCTTACCAATCCGTCCACCCTGGGCGTCTTTGAGAAAGACATCCAGCAAGTACAAAAAATTATTCACGACGCCGGCGGACTGTTGTACTACGACGGCGCCAACCTGAATGCCATTCTTGGAAAAGTCAAACCCGGCGACATGGGGTTTGACGTGATCCACTTGAACCTGCACAAGACCTTTTCAACCCCGCACGGCGGCGGCGGGCCCGGTGCCGGACCGGTGGGTGTGTGCGAACGCCTGGAGCCGTTTCTGCCTCTTCCCATCGTCGGCGTGACCCAAGGCAAGTATCACTGGATGACGGAGAAGACCCGTCCCCAGTCGATCGGGCGTCTTTCGGCGCACATGGGCAACGCCGGGGTCCTGTTGCGCGCCTATGTGTATGCCCGCCTGCTCGGGCGCGAAGGCATGCACCGGGTTGCGGAATTTTCCACCCTGAACGCCAATTACCTGATGGCACAGTTAACCAAGGCCGGTTTCGAGGCGGCTTACCCCACGCGTCGCGCCGCCCATGAATTTATTCTGACGTTGAGAAAAATTAAGGAAGAAACCGGCGTGTTGGCCATGGATGTGGCCAAGCGTTTGCTGGACAAGGGGTATCACGCCCCCACGACGTATTTTCCCCTGCTGGTTCCGGAGTGTTTTCTCATCGAGCCGACGGAGACCGAAAGCAAAGAAGAACTGGACGGCTTTGTCGCCGCCATGAAGGAAATCGCCGAGGAGGTGCGCGCGGACCCCGAACTCGTCAAGACCGCGCCCCATCGTTTGCCCGTGAAACGTCTGGACGAAGTGAGAGCGGCGCGGGAACTGGATCTGGTCTGGCGGCCTTAGGCGTCCGGGGCATCCGACGCATCGACCGCCTGTTGGGTGTCAGGGTGCCCGGTCTTTTGGCGGCCCACATTCTGACACTCCCTAAATATACGACGGTCGCAGCGGGCGCAGCGTTTTGGGTCAAGACGCTCGAAGATTGCGCGCAGCGCGTCGGCCTTGGAGGCAAAAAGGTTTTCCGGACCAAACCGTTGCAGATAGCCGCCGCGCTTTAAGATGTCGCAGACCTCGTCCTTGACTTTGGCAATGTACAGCCCGCCGCCCAGCTTACGGCGTCGCTCGGCCTCCTGGATCAGCATCTCGGCGCCGGCCACGTCGATGAAATTGATGCCGCTGCCGACGATCAACAGGTGTTTTTGTTCCGGGTATTGCGCTTGCAGGCTCTGCAGGACGTTCTGGACGTGGTCGACAGCGCCGAAGAACAGCGAGCCGTCCAGGCGCACAATGCGCAGTTGGGGACAGTCCACGCGCCGCCGGTCCTCGGAGAGACGTCGCGAGGGATGACTCGGATCGGGGGTCAGACTCACGATCCGGGGGTGTGCCGTGCGCATCAGGTAGATCACCAGGGACAGCATCACTCCGACGTAGATGGCGAATTCCAGCTCAATGAACAAGGTGGCCAGAAACGTGGTCAGCAGTACCGCCGTTTCCCGCCGACTGCTGCGCACGATGGTGCTGATGTGGTGGATGTCGATCAAACGGTACGCCACCAGCAGCAAGATTCCGGCCATGGCGGCGATCGGCAGGTAGGCGGTCAAGGGCGCTATCAGCAACACGATCACGGCCAGGGATACCGCCGCGAAGATCGCCGCCATGGGGGTGACGGCGCCGGCGGTGTAATTGACGCCGCTGCGGGTAAACGACCCCGAGGAGGCGTAACTGGAAAAGAAGCTGCCGACGACGTTGGCCAAGCCCTGGCCGATGAATTCTTGATTGCCGTCGATACGTTGTCCCGATTTAAGACCCACGGAGCGGGCGATGGAGACGGCTTCCACCAGCCCGAGCATGGCAATGGCCAAGGCGCCGGAGCCCAAGGCCTTAATGGAGCCGAGGGAGAAATCCGGCAGCGAAAGCGGCGGCAGGCTTTGAGGCAGTTGGCCGACGAGCGCGATTCCCCGGGCCTCGCCCCCCAGCAGCGTGGCACACAGGCTGCCGATGATCATGGCGAGCAACAGGCCCGGCCAACGGGGCTTGAAGATCATAAAGAGAATGCCGCTTGCCAGGGTTACGCTGGCCACGGTGGTGACGTAGCCGTTCAGGTTATCCAAACCGCGGAACAGATCCTGCCAGGTATGGAGAAAGGACTCGCCGGGGGGAATGTCGATGCCGAAATAGTGTTTGAGTTGGCTGGTGGCAATGAGAATAGCGGCGCCGGCGGTAAAGCCCACCACCACGGAATGAGACACGAAGTTCACCAATCCTCCCATGCGCGCCAGGCCCAGGATCAGCTGATAGAGCCCGGCAAGAAAGGTCAGGGTCAGGGCCAGGGTGACGAACTCCGAGCTGCCGGGTTCGGCGAGCGGGCTTAAGGTGGCGAACACGACGATGGAAATGGCGGTGGTTGGCCCGGAGATCAGGTGGCGCGATGACCCGAACAGGGCGGCGACGATGGGCGGAACCATGGCGCTGTACAGCCCGTAGATCGGCGGCAGCCCGGCGATCATGGCGAAGGCCACGCCCTGCGGCAGGACGATGACGGCGCCGGTGAGGCCGGCCACGAAATCCCGTTTCAAGTGCTCGCGGTTGACCAGCGGCCACCAACGTAAAAATGGCAACAGCCGGCCCCAGAGTACGTGGCATTGTTGTATCGGTTTGCGCAATATCCCGGTGCGAGGGGTCGAAAAGGCGGCGCGATTGTATATCGTTTCGCCGACGCTTGCATGGACCGGCCTTGATTTCCGGGTTCGACCCCGGTAAACACGGATCCATGTCTGATTTCTTTCGCGGGGTTGCGGACCTGAGGCGGCTGCTACGCGCCACCGGTTTCTCCCTCGCCGGCTTGGGGGCGGCGTTGCGCCACGCGCCGGCCTTTCGTCAGGAGATCATACTCTTTGTTATCCTGGCACCGCTTGGGGTGTGGCTGGGACAAAGCGGCATTGAACGCGCATTCCTGGTCGGCAGCCTTTTCATTGTTCTTATTGTGGAACTGGTAAACTCCGCCATCGAAACCACCGTGGATCGTATCGGCAGGAAACGCCATAAGCTGTCCGGCCGCGCCAAGGACATGGCATCGGCGGCGGTTTTGGTATCTATTATCTTGGTGATCGTTGTCTGGGCCCTGATATTGCTTGGACACGGTGGGGCTTAACCGCTTTTACTATTGGCTTTTTCCACGTGGCGTTTGGTACGACGCCTGTCGAGCCACCATGCCAGAAACGGCAGGGTAAGCGTCGTGCCGGGCACCGCCAGAGCGGTAATGTAGAGACCAAGCCGGCTGATGCGACGCAGGTGCACCCGCAGCTCGGCGCGGTCGGCCTTGGTCCACGATTGCCCGTTGCGCGGTTTCATTAACAACGGCATCAGTCCATTGACCTGCAAAATTTCATCACGCACGCTCTGTCGCGTGCGTTCGTGCAGCAGCCACGCCGATTTGACCATGCGTTTGACCGCACCCGCCACGCCCTGACTGGACGGCGTTACGGTCGTTGTATCACCCGCTTCTTGTGTGCCGTGGTGTCCCATTCCCGCCGTCCTTTCAAGTGGCTTGGTTACCGTGGATAATTTTTTAAGTATAGACAGCGAAACGGGATAGGCAGGATTAAATGATATTTTCCGGTGATTTTGTTTTTTTAGCGGCCGTTTGCGCCCATCTTTGATTGAATCTCGTTTTGTGAAAGCAATGATTCGAGTTCGGCAAGCGACGTGACCGGTGCCGAACAGGCGTGGCCGGTGCATACATAGGCAGTGACGGATGCGCCCGGCACACGTTCGGCCAGCACGCCCGGCAGGTCCGTTGCGTCGTTGGGAATGCCGACGGTGAGTCGGCGCGGCGCATAATATTGTCGGCAGCGCGCAAGCCAGGCCGCCATGTCTTTTTGATCGCCCCGAAGGACGATGGTCTGAACCGGGTTGAGAGATTCTTCAATTGCCGACAACAACGACCCATGAGCGGAGGGATATTGTGCAATCACGGCATGGAGCGCTTTCAGGGCGCGTTCCGCCGCATTTAAATAATTCGCCTCACCGAGCAGGTGTCCCAACCTGAGGAGCACAAGCGCCGCCATCCCGTTTCCGGAAGGGATGGCGTCGTCGCCTGTCGGTTTGGGACGGTGGACCAGCTTTTCATGGTCATCGGCGGTGAAATAGAAACCGCCGTGGTGTCTGTCTTCGAAATGTTCAAGCATACAGTCCGCCAGTTCGATGATGAACGCGAACTCGTCTTGACGCCAGCGTGCCTGTAACAGTTCCAGGCCCGCGTCGATCAGAAACGCGTAGTCGTCAAGGTAGGCGTTGAGATGCGCCTTGCCGTCTTTAACAGTAACAAGCAACCGCCCGTCTTTCCATAAGCGGTCGCGAATGAAATCCATGGCGCGCTCGGCGGAAGCAATAAAATCTTGTCGCCCAAGCAGCCGACCGGCGCGGGCCATTCCCTTGATCATGAGACCGTTCCACGAGGTCAGTATTTTTTCATCTCTTCCCGGACGTACGCGTTTTTCGCGCGCGGCAAACAGCTTGGCATGCGCGGAAGCGAGGAGCGCATCGATATCGGTTTCCTGATATGGAAGTCTATCGACGATGTCGGCGCGACCCGCATGCACATGCAAATGCCATTTGCCTTCAAAGTTGGGTTCGCCCTTGAGGCCGTAACGGGCCTCAAGGACGTTCCACTCATCAGTGTTTAACAGGTTTTTGAGTTCCTCGGTGGTCCATACATAGAACTTGCCTTCATGGCCTTCGGAATCGGCATCCAGTGTGGAGTAATACCCGCCTTCCGGCGATTGCATCTCGCGTATGACCCACTCGGCGGTTTCCTCGGCAACACGTTTGAACAGCTTGTCACCCATCGCGAGGAAGGCATCGGCGTATAAGGGCAGCAATTGCGCGTTGTCGTAGAGCATCTTTTCAAAGTGCGGGATCATCCATTGTTCGTCCACCGCGTAGCGGCAGAATCCTCCGCCGACTTGGTCGTAAATGCCGCCCGATGCCATCGCCCGTAAGGTGAAACGCGCAATGTGCCGGGCCTCGTTGTCCGGCTTGTCGGTGATGACGCTGTGCGCCCAGCGCCTCAGGCAGAACTCGATGGAAGTCGGGTGAGGGAACTTGGGCGCGTCCCCGAAACCACCGTGACGCGGATCGAACTGCTGTTTGAGTTGGGCAAGCGCTTCGTTGAGCACGCTGTCGCTGATCTCGGCGTCGGGCGTGGGACCACTCGGCTGCATGCGCCCGAACAGATCGCGCAGCGAATTGTTTTGCTCAACAATTTCTTTCCTACGCTTATGATAGAAGTCGGCCACACGCTGAAGCACCTCGGTGAAACCCGGCATGCCGAATTTCGGCGTTTTGGGAAAATAGGTCCCGCCGAAGAACGGCATGTGATCATCCGGCGTTAAAAACATGTTCAGCGGCCAGCCGCCGGGACGCTGGGTCAGCAGCTGATGCGCGGTTTGGTAAATCTTGTCCAGGTCCGGACGCTCTTCGCGATCCACCTTGATGCACACGAAGCGCTCGTTCATGACTTTCGCCACGGCCTCGTCCTCGAAGGATTCCTGCTCCATGACATGGCACCAGTGGCAGGCGGAATAACCCACAGAGAGGAGAATCGGTTTGTCCTCACGGCGGGCCTTCTCCAACGCCTCCTCACACCAGGGATACCAGTCCACCGGGTTGTGCGCGTGTTGTTGCAGGTAGGGGCTGGTCTCGTGGATCAGGCGGTTTGTAAAAGCGTGGTTTCCCATATAATCCTGACTAAAAATATCAACTATACTGCAACGGGCCCTGCATGTCTTTTGGAATTGTGTACCGCGCCTGATGTCGCAGGGGCCGGAAACACCGGCGAGCGGTCAGAGCCGTCGCAGGCATGGGAGAGTGTTCCGTTAATGCCGAAACTTGCACCGGTAATCGGACATAAATGGATTAAAATCTTTCCATACCGCTTAGTGCCTTGGCAGCGATTATGCTTTGAGATGTCAGGCGTTATCCGTCTAGCCGATATCTTGTTAAATATATCCTCAAAACTTGGCCATGTTTAAAAAAAAGAAACGGCACGGCAGGAAAAAACATAGAAGACGCTCGTCTGCCCGTAAGTCCGGAAGTGGTATCAATGCGATCGAGCAGTTTGTCGTTGAGGAAATCGAGATCGGCGGCGTGCCGGAACGGCTTGCCACCGGCCCCAAGGCAAAAAAACCGTCGCCAAAACGGTTTCCCGCGCTAAAGTTGACGGCAAGCTGGATCGGCCTGTGGCTGCTCTTGTTTTTGGCCTCGCTGTTTGCGCG
>WGFP01000016.1 GCA_015492195.1 Acidiferrobacterales bacterium | reverse complement strand
CCGCCGAGGCAATTGTCCGCCGTCGACGTGACGACCGACCACAACGGGGAATCCTCGCGCACGCCGCTTGCCTCTGCGATGTCTCCGGTGCGGGTGCGCCCGCGCCACGCCTGAATCTTCTGAAGATCGGCCGCCAGGCGCTTCGATCCCATGCGCCCGTCCAGCCCCGCCTGTTCCAGGCGGTACAGGCACAGGTAATTCGCCCGACCCTTGAGCAAGGCCGATGTGACGGGAATGCCCAGGGCATCGCGAACCTGGGGCAAATCGCGGTGATAGAGCTGGTCCTGGAGATTCTTGGTGCCGGTGGAAATCAGCGTCTTCTTGCCGGAGAGCAGCACCGGCACGAGGTAGGCAAAAGTCTTGCCCGTACCGGTTCCCGATTCCGCGATGAACGTCGCGTTATCGGCCAGGGCCTGCTCGATCCGCGCGGCCATGTCCTGTTGGCCCGCACGCGGCACAAACCCGCGAAGTGTGCCGGCCAACGGCCCGCCGGCGCCCAGGATGTCGGCGCTATTCGACAATACGGGATCTTGCCCGATGCTTGGCGGCGATGAAGGCGCGGTGAGGGACATGAATCAAGTTGGCGATCTTGCGCACCAGATGATCTTCGTACTGATCCACCTTACCGTCGGCGTAGGCCACCTGCCACATGTACTCGATCACCTTTTCCTTCTGCTCCGGGGTGAATCCCCTGTTGATCAATGACGTGAACTGATAATAATCGGTTGCCTTACGCGCTTCCGCTTCCGCCAGCCGCATCAACGTTTCCGTTTCCTCATGCGTCATCTCAAATTTTGCGCAGATGGCTTTCATGACCGTTTGCCGCTCCTCCTCTTTCACCTCGAAATCCATGCGCATCATTTCTATCAGCAACGCGGCCGTCGCCACCTGGAGGTGATGTTGTTCCGACTGCGTATCCTCGCGGTCGGGTTTTATATTTTTATCAAAAAACTGGCGGATGGCGTTTAGCATGAGTTTACCGGTTTGAATGCAGCTTTACTTTATATTTTCTCCCGTTGCCGGGAAGCCGGACAATATCGCCGGTGTGGATGCTGAATTCTCCCCTGTTCTTGTCTTGAAAATACAACTTCAAGGTCTGCTCGATCACGGGAAATGCGATCCTGTCCCATGGGATGTCTTTTTCCACATATAGTTCAACCACCTCGCTTTCCGGGGTCGGGCCGAAATCCAAACCCAGAAGATTACCGCGAAACATGACATACACCTGATTGATATGCGGCAGATTGAACAACGCATACAGGTCCGTCACTTCCACCTTCGATAACGTTTCCTCAAAGGTCTCGCGCGCGGCGCCTTCCACCGTGGTTTCGTCGTTTTCCAGGAAACCGGCGGGCAGGGTCCATAAACCCTGGCGCGGCTCGATGGCGCGCTTGCACAAAAGAATCTTGTCCTCCCATTCCGGGATGCATCCTACGACGAGCTTGGGGTTCGAATAGTGGATGGTCCGACAAGCATTACATACGTACCGCGGAAGGGTATCGCCCTCCGGAATGCGCAGTTCCACTTTCGCCCCACATTGGCTACAGTACTTCATGAATGCTCGCTGCCCGCTATTCCTGGAAAACCTGTTGATATTGTATCGTCCGGTGAGTGTGCTTTGTAGTAAAGGACTCAGATGAATCATACAGGAAAATTACCGATGCTCTTTCCATGCTAAAACTGGCCGGCGTCTCCAAGCGCTACGGCGACGCTCAGGCGCTTGCCCCTTTGGATCTCACCGTCGCCGAGGCCCAAACCACCGTGCTCATCGGCCCCAGCGGCTGCGGCAAGTCCACCCTGCTTCGCCTGATTGCGGGGCTCATCACTCCCGACAGCGGTAGCATCGTTGTCGAGGGCATACCGCTTGCGCCCGACAACCTTATGGCCCTGCGCCACCGCATGGGCTATGTCATCCAGGAAGGCGGGTTGTTTCCCCATTTCAACGTGCGCCGCAATGTCACCCTCATGGCCCACCAACTCGGCTGGGACACGGCTCGGATTGAAACGCGCTTAGATGAACTCACCGGGCTGGTCCGGCTGCCGCCGGCATTGTTGGAGCGCTACCCCGGTGAACTCTCCGGCGGTCAACGGCAGCGCGTGAGCCTCATGCGCGCGCTCATGCTTGATCCGATCCTGCTGCTGCTGGACGAACCGCTGGGCGCCCTCGATCCTATGATCCGCTATGAGCTGCAACAAGAGCTGAAGGCGATATTCAAAAAACTCGCCAAGACCGTGGTGATGGTGACACACGACATCGCCGAGGCCGCCTTCTTCGGCCACACCCTGGTGCTCATG
>WGFP01000015.1 GCA_015492195.1 Acidiferrobacterales bacterium | reverse complement strand
CCATTATGCCTTCGCGATGATCCTGGGGTTGTTCCTGTTGATTACTTTCTTTTTACACGGTTGATAACGGGGACTGGCTGATCCATGGTTTCCCAATATATCTTGAGCATCGCAATCTGGCTACCGATCGTCGGCGGTGTGCTGGTCTTGGCGACCGGCGGCGACCGCAACGCGCCCCTTGCCCGATGGTTGAGTCTGGTGGTTGCCGTGCTGACATTCATCGCCACCATCCCTCTTTATACCGGTTTCAATCTGAATACCTACACGATGCAGTTCGTGGAGAACTACAGCTGGATCGAGGCGTTCAATATCCGCTACCACGTGGGGGTGGACGGCATCTCGTTGCTGTTGATTCTGTTGACCAGTTTCACCACGGTGCTTGTGGTCATTTCCGCCTGGCAGGTGATCCAAAAGAAAGTCGCTCAGTACTTGGCGGCGTTTTTGATCATGGAAGGACTGATGATCGGGGTGTTCAGCGCCCTGGACGCCATTCTTTTTTACGTATTCTGGGAGGCGATGTTGGTGCCGATGTTCATCATCATCGGCCTGTGGGGCGGGGCGAACCGGGTATACGCCACCATCAAGTTTTTTCTGTACACGTTTATCGGTTCGGTGTTGATGCTGGTGGCGTTTATTTATCTTTATTACCAGGCGGAAGGCAGCTTCGACATCCTGACTTTCCATGATCTGAAGCTCGGTCTCACCGAACAGATTCTGATTTTCCTCGCCTTCCTTGCGGCGTTTGCGGTCAAGATACCCATGTGGCCGGTGCATACCTGGCTGCCGGACGCGCACGTGGAGGCGCCGACCGGCGGCTCGGTGATCCTGGCCGCCATCATGTTGAAGATGGGAGGCTACGGATTGCTGCGTTTTTCCATGCCGATTCTTCCGGATGCCAGCCACGAACTCGCGTGGCTGATGATCGCGCTGTCGCTTATCGCCGTGGTGTACATCGCTCTTGTGGCGCTGGTGCAGGAAGATATGAAAAAGCTGATCGCGTACTCGTCGATCGCCCACATGGGTTTCGTAACGCTTGGGTTTTTCATGTTTAATGCCCAGGGCATCGAAGGCGGTATCGTGCAAATGATCTCGCACGGATTCATCTCAGGGGCATTGTTCCTGTGCGTCGGCATTATGTATGACCGCCTGCATTCCCGTTTGATCAAGGATTACGGCGGCGTCGCCAACACCATGCCCGTCTTCGCCGCTTTTATGATGCTCTTCGCCCTGGCCAATGCCGGTCTGCCCGGGACTTCCGGATTCGTGGGCGAATTCCTGGTGATCCTGGGCGCGTTCCAAGTGAATGTGTGGTATGCGTTCGCGGCCGCGACCATATTGATATTCGGCGCCGCCTATACGCTGTGGATGTACAAGCGCGTTATTTTCGGAAAAGTCGTGAATGACGGCGTGAAGACGCTGACGGATGTGACGGCGCGCGAGATACTTTTTCTGGTATTGCTCGCGGTGCCCGTGCTTGTTCTGGGGCTGTGGCCGTTTCCGTTTCTGGATGTGTTGCACGCTTCTGTTGAACATCTGCTGCAACAGGTGTCGGTATCGAAATTGTAATATCGTTCGACGCAAAGGCGCAGAGACGCAAAGTATGAGAGAACTGAAGGCAAAACCCATTTTTCTTCGCGTCTTCGCGGCAAGGTTTAGTATATGACTTTTGAGATGCCCAATATTCTTCCCGCCGTGCCGGAGATCTTTGTGTTCTCCATGGCATGCGTGATCCTGATCGTAGATCTGTTTCTGAGCGAACGCCGGCGCATCGTATCCTATCTGCTGGCGCAAGCGACGCTTATCGGCGCCGCCATCCTTACTTTCAAGCTCATGGTCTCAGAGCCCGTGTTTACGTTCAGTAACATGTTCGTGGCGGATCGTCTCGCGGATGTCCTTAAGCTCGCGATTTATGCCGTTACGGCTTCCGTTTTTGTGTATTCCCGCGATTATTTGCGAACGCGCGGCATGTATCGAGGTGAGTATTTTGTGCTGGGCCTGTTCGGCGTCGTGGGTATGATGATCATAGTATCGGCCGGACATTTTCTTACCCTGTACCTGGGGTTGGAGTTACTTGCCTTGAGCTTGTACGCCATGGTCGCGTTTCAGCGCGATTCAAGCCAAGCCACGGAAGCGGCCATGAAATATTTTGTGCTCGGGGCCATGGCCTCCGGCATGCTCCTTTACGGCATGTCGATATTGTACGGCGTCACCGGGAACCTCGAGATTGCGGCGGTCAGGCGCGCGCTTGCCGGTATGGACGCGGACAATGTCATGCTGATCTTCGGCTTGGTGTTCGTCATTGTAGGGATCGCCTTCAAGCTCGGGGCGGTGCCGTTTCACATGTGGGTGCCGGACGTCTACCATGGCGCGCCGACTTCGGTGACCCTCTATATCGGTACCGCGCCCAAGCTCGCCGCTTTTGCGTTGGTGATCCGACTCCTGATCGGCGGCCTGGAGAATCTCGCCGCGTCATGGCAGGACATCCTGGTAATCCTGGCGGTCTTGTCCATGGGCGTGGGCAACGTGATCGCGATCGCCCAGGACAACATCAAGCGGATGCTCGCGTATTCGTCGATTTCACACATGGGATTTTTCCTGCTTGGCATCTTGAGCGCCACCCCGAATGGCTACAGCTCGGCGATGTTCTACGTTCTTATCTACGCCGTCATGAGCCTTGGATCTTTCGGCATGATTATTTTGCTATCGCGCAGCGGATTTGAGGCGGAGCGCCTGGAAGATTTCAAGGGCTTGAATCAGCGCAGTCCGTGGTATGCCTTGCTTATGTTGATTCTAATGTTCTCCATGGCTGGGGTGCCGCCGACGGTGGGTTTCTACGCCAAACTCCTGGTGATTCAGGCGGTTATCGGTGTAGGCATGGTACCGCTGGCGATTGTGGCGGTGCTGTTTGCGGTGATCGGGGCCTACTATTATTTGCGCATTATTAAGCTGATGTATTTTGACGAAGCGGAAGATAAAACGCCGATTGTTGCGGGCGGGGACGTGCGGTTGCTAATGGGCGTGAATGTGATGCTGTTGCTCGCGATTATGCCGTGGATCGGCGTAATCATTGATTTATGCAGCCAGGCCATTAAACAACTGAGTTAAAAGACCCCCAAGAACTTTGCCGAACCTTGTCGATGTTGATGCACGGCCACTTGAAATTGCGGCGACAGGGGCTAATGTTTAACGAACGGCAATTATCAATGGGGGGTCAAGATGATCAAAATGCAAGAAAAAAGAAAATTCAACTATGTGGTGTTGGCCTTGTTGGTGTTGGCGATCGTGGGAGGGATCTTGCTTTATATGGGAATTATTTAGCGCTTTTTCGAGCCGATACAAAAAGCCCCCGTCGGGGGCTTTTTGTATGCGGATTAATTGGTCGCCTCCGCCGATTAGAACAGGGGATATACCTTCAGATCGTTTAAGGTGGCGGTCACCCGCTGTGGTTTTTGCGCTTCACTTTTGTCAACCTGGCTGATTTCCGGTGCCGGCTGTTTCTGATTCTCGGCGTCTTGAGAGGAGCGTTTGCCGCTGTTATCCGTATCCGAACCGTCCTCGGCCAAGGCCACAGGGGAAAGGCCAAGCAGGGCGGCGAAGCAGACGGCCCCTATGTAGCGGATCATGCACATCATCTCTACCCTCCATATCCGTCACCGCGGGCTTATGATACTTATGTGATAGAGTGCCCTGGGGTGGTGAACCGTAAGTGAGATTACCATAGCATCTCAGCCATTGGGAATCCGCCATTCGGGGACGAAAGTCATGGCTTCTCTGACCAGTGGTTTGTTTTTCCGCTGTTCAGGGGGAGACAGGCGCCTTGCCCGGCCCATGAGAGGGGACGTAAAATGATTAAAAACAGAGGTTTTTAAAGAGGCTTATGGACGATATTCTGCTTGAACACAATCCTTCGCCGGCCAAACTCGAGGTCATGGGCGTTTACGATTGGCCGATCTGGACCAAAGAGGCTTCCACCTTCCCCTGGACGTACGAAAGCCGGGAGACGTGTTACTTTCTGGAAGGCGATGTGACCGTGACGCCGGAAGGCGGTGAGCCGGTTCAAATGGGGGAAGGCGATCTGGTCACCTTTCCCGCCGGCATGACCTGCACGTGGGAGATTCGCACACCGGTCAGGAAACATTACAATCTTGGATAAAACAAAATTCATTACCGCTGTGGCGGGGATCTTTCGCCGCGCCTGATTCATATGTCTGACACATATAGCGAAAACGAACGCCGTCTGCGGGCGACGGTGCGTGTGTTTATGAGTCCGGGCGTTTGGTTGGTGATCGGGTCCCTGTTTTTAGTACAGCTTATTATGCGCTTTCGCGTTTTCGCAGAGATGGAGCCGCCTTTCCCTTTCCTTCATCTCATCCTTCTGACGGTCTTGTTGGCTTCATTCTTTTACCTGATGGCCGGCGTCTCCCATGCCTTGGCACGGAGCAAAAATGTGGTCTCCTTCGGCGCGGCGATCAGCAACGGGAAAGCGGTTTTTGCAAATTTTGCGTGGCTTATCATCAAAGCAGGTCTTCTGTCCATCCTGGTTTTTAATATCGCGGCGTACGTCGCCGTGCTTGTCACGGGCCTGGAGCTGAATGAGCTCATGAAGACCTATTCTTCCGTATTTGTTCTGTTACTGGGTGTCATCGGATTTGTTTTTGTTTACTGGATGCCGAAGGTATTCGTGGCGCAGGATTTCCGTTTGATCCCAACCCTGAAGGCGGCGTTGGACATCTTCGGAAGCCGTTTCCCCCGGTCCGGTTTTCTCGCCGTGCTGACGCTGGGCCCCACCATCGTTTCAGTATCGTTGCCGGCGGAAACGCCGATTGTTTTGGAATTCATGCTGGACGTGATAGGCGGGTTCATGGGCTGGATCGCCTACGTGTATTGCGTGGAATGGCTTCAGGACAATCCCCATGGCGCGGCCAGGCTTGCGGATCCGGCATGACGCATTCCTTGAAATAACCCATGCACGATTGTAGACTTCGCGGTCCTGTTGCGGGGTGGAGCAGTCTGGCAGCTCGTCGGGCTCATAACCCGAAGGTCGTAGGTTCAAATCCTACCCCCGCTACCAGATTCATTTGACCGGCCGCGGGTTTTGGTCCGGTCAATGCCAGCGGGTCGGGACAGTCGCCGGCCCTTTCGTCTTTCGGAAATACCTCTCTCTTAATAAATGCTTAAATAATACGAATTCAGTCGGGTGTCGGTTCCTGTGCCCGGAGGGTGAAAGGGAGGTTTCATGAATAACGTTGTGGGCCACACCGGCGCCGTAGAAGAAAAACGCGGCATCTGCGGCATCTGCCCGGCCGGATGTTGGGTTAAGGTGGGGATCCGCGACGGGCGGCTGGAGACCATTGCCGCCGACGAGGGCCATCCCCTGGGCATGATCTGTCGCCGGGGCCTGCATGCGCCCGAGATTATTTACTCCGAACACCGGCTGCGCTATCCGCAAAAACGGGTCGGGTCCAAGGGCAGCTACGAATTCGAGCGCATCACCTGGGATGAGGCCTACGATCTGATCGTAAGCCGGTTAAACAAAATCAAGGCCGAATCCGGGCCGGAAGCGGTGGCGATCTACACCGGCCGCGGCGCCTTCGAGCTTTCGCTGTGCGATATCTTTCAACCCGAAGGGGTGGCGGTGTCGTCGGCCTCCAGTGTGCTGTTTCCCTTTGGCTCGCCCAACACCATGGGCGTCGGGGCCTTGTGCTACGTCTCGTTCGCCATGATCGCCCCCCACGTCACCATGGGCCGGATGCTGGTCAACATGTTCTCGGACATGGAGAACGCGGAACTGCTGGTGGTGTGGGGCACCAACCCGGCCACCGACTCGCCGCCGCTGGACATGCAGCGCCTGGAGCAGGCGCGCAAGCGGGGCGCCGAGATCGTGGTCATCGATCCGCGCCGCACCGAGACGGTGACCCGCTGCGACGCCGAGTGGATCCCCATCCGCCCCGGTACCGACGGGGCGCTGGCCTTGGGGCTGATCCAGGTCATGATCGACGAAGAACTCTACGACGAAGACTTCGCCGAGCGCTGGACGCTGGGCTTCGAGGACCTGGTTCGCTACACCCAGCACTTCCGCCCCGAGGTCGTGGAGAGTATTACCGGCGTGCCGGCCGGGACCGTGCGCCGTCTGGCCCGGCGTATCTGCCACGCGACGGGTGCGGCACCGGTGATGTACACCGGCCTGGAATACTCCAACAGCGGCATCCAGGCCATCCGCGCGGTTTTCACCCTGTGGGCCCTGGCGGGGCAACTGGACGTACCCGGCGGTTTGGGTCTGGCCATGCTCGGTTCCCACTTTCCCATCAACCGTTCGGGTCATGTGCCCAACCCCAAGCTGGAGCGGGCCGTGGCCCGCGACCGCTTCCCGGTGTACAGCGACTACCGCGGCGAGTCCCACGCCGGCGGCCTGGTGGACGCGGTGCTGCACGGCAAGCCCTATCCCATACGCGGTCTCATCGTTCACGGCGCCTCGCTGCTCACCTCCTGGCCGGAGACCCCGCGCTGGCGCGAGACCCTGTCCAAGCTCGACTTTCTGGTGTGCATCGACCGCCAGCTTACCGCCGACGCCGCCTATGCCGACCTGGTGTTGCCGGCCACGACGATGTTCGAGATTGAGTCCTACATGACCTATGGTCCTATCTTCCGTGTGCGGGAGCGTCTCATCGAACCGGTGGGCGAGGCGCGCAACGATTATCGGATCATGGCCGAGCTGGCGCGGCGACTGGG
>WGFP01000014.1 GCA_015492195.1 Acidiferrobacterales bacterium | reverse complement strand
GTGTCGGGTTCACCGATTAAATTCGGGACATTGATTGTGTTTCTTCTGATGAAAGCCCCGGTCTCTTCCTTTTTCCCGAAACCATCGAGAGAGGTGGAGGTCCGGTTCCATGGATTCCCTTCAGCGGGTTGCGTAAACTTGCGTTCCGCTTTCCCCACCGAAAGTGAGGACGCGGTAGCGTTCCTTGCGCGGCCCCTCCATCCCCGGTGATCCCGCGGGCATGCCCGGCACCGTGATGCCGGCGACACGGGGTTTTTCGACAAGCAGGCGCTTGATCACGTCGGCGGGAACGTGCCCCTCGACCACGTAACCGTTCACCAACGCCGTGTGGCAGGCGGCAAGCGCCGGACGCACTCCATACTTGGCCTTGATGGGGCGCAGATCCCCGACATCATGGGTTGTCACCTTAAACCCGTTGTCGCGCAGGTGCCTCTCCCACTTCTTGCAACAGCCACAGGTCGGGCTTTTGTATACCGTCACCTCGGCGACGGCGTTATTTTCCGCCGGGCCGCACCCCGCCATCAAAGCAACCAGCCCTGCCACGGCTCCTCCTATGACCCATTTCATCGAACACCCGGTATTCATCTTTCGCATCTTAAACCAGAGGCGGGCTTGAAGCACACCTTTAGTCGCCATATTTGATCGCCGCATCGGCCAAAACAAAAGCGTAACCAAAAACTGCCTGCTGATTTCATGACCGTCATGCCCCTCCCGTCGCGGTATCCCGCTCTCCAGACCAGGCGACGATGATCCGATGGAGTTGATCGAGGCCGTCGGTCAACGACGCCGGGCCGGGCTGTAGTATATCCGGCGATTTGATTTCATAAACAGCGCCATTCCGTACCGCCGGAATGGTACTCCAACCGGGCCGGGCTCGAACGACGTCGGGCTGAAACTTCTTGCCGCACCAGGAACCGATGATGATGTCCGGGCCCCTTCGGATGACTTCCGCGTCATCTTCGATAATGCGGCGGCGGGCGCTGGGCTGGACGGCGAGTTCGGGAAAGCAGTCCGTCCCGCCGGCGACGTGGATCAGTTCCGACACCCAACGGATACCACTGATCAGGGGTGCATGCCACTCCTCAAAATACACCACCGGCCGCGTTCCGATATCCGCGGCGCGTTGCTTAACCCGGTCCATATGGGACATCAAATCGGCGATCAATGCCTCCGCCCGGTCGCGCGCGCCGACCATGGAACCCAGGGTCAAAATCATGTTCAGTATTTCCCGCACCGAACGCTGATTGAAAACCGTCACCGCCACGCCGCGCTTAATCAGCTCGGCGGCAATTTCCGCCTGCAAGTCGGAAAAACCCAGGACCAGATCGGGCTCGAGCGCCATAATCTTGTCAATCTTGGCATGGGTGAAGGCCGCGACTTTGGGTTTTTCCTTTCGCGCCTGCGGCGGCCGCACGGTGTAACCGGAGATGCCGACGATCCGGTCCTGTTCGCCCAAAAGGTACAGGGTTTCGGTCGTCTCCTCGGTGAGGCAGACGATGCGCTCGGGAAAGCCGACGCGGGGCGGGAACGTATTTGTATTCACGTCTCGGTTTTTTCCGTTTAGGGAAGGGTTACGCATGCACCGGTCCGGGCCTTTGGGTTCGCGCCTGCAAGTTGCACAATCTTTTCCGCGACCTGTTCCGGCAGCATGCCGATCTTGCGACCGGAATATTGTTGCTGCATATCCGTCGCCACCCTGCCGGGACAAAGGGCATACACGCGGATCCCGCGATCGCGCACTTCCAGATCCAGGCTCTCGGTAAATCCCACGACACCGAACTTGGACGTGCAGTAGGCGACCAGACCGGCAAACCCCGAAAGTCCCGCGCCCGACGAAATGTTGATAACGACGCCCTCCCCGCTTTCAATCATCAGCGGCAACACCGCCCGTGTCGCGTACAGCACGCCCTTGATGTTCACGTCGATCACGGTATCAATGCTACCAGGATCTTGCTCGACAAAGTCACCGGTCCATGCCACACCCGCGTTGTTAACCAGGACATCGATTCGCCCGAAGCGGTCACGGGCCTTGCGGATGAAGCGCTCGACCTGTTCGCGGTCTCGCACGTCCGCCGCCATTGCCATCACCTTCCCCACCGCCCGCAATCGGCCCTCCGCCGCCCGCAGTCTTTCGGCATC
>WGFP01000013.1 GCA_015492195.1 Acidiferrobacterales bacterium | reverse complement strand
CTCTTGAGCCTCCGTGACTTCGGTTGCGGTCTCGGCCTTCTCCGCTACCGACGCGTCGTGCTTTTCCGCCCGATCCACGAGCTGGACGACGGCCATGGGGGCGGTGTCGCCGGCACGGAAACCGCGCTTGAGAATGCGCAAATACCCGCCGGGACGGTCTTTGAAACGCACGCCCAGGTCATCAAACAGCTTGCCCACCACCTCACGGTCCCGCAGGCGCGCGAAGGCGAGGCGACGATTGGCGACGCTCGCCGTCTTGGCGAGCGTAATCAGGGGTTCGGCCACGCGCCGCAGCTCTTTGGCCTTGGGCAGGGTGGTCTGGATCTGTTCATGCCGGATCAGCGATACCGTCATGTTACGAAACATGGCCTGACGATGGCTGCTGGTGCGGTTCAGTTTCCGACCGCTTTTACGGTGACGCATGATGATTCCTAATTTACAGTAACGTGGATTCCGGGGATCCCTGTTCGCCGATCTTTTCCTTGAGCGAGGCGGGCGGCCAGTTTTCCAGTTTCATTCCAAGCGACAGCCCATGCTGAGCCAGCACGTCCTTGATTTCGGTCAGGGATTTTTTGCCGAGATTGGGGGTCTTGAGCAACTCAAACTCGCTGCGCTGTATCAGGTCGCCGATATAGAAAATATTTTCAGCTTTCAGACAATTCGCGGAGCGCACCGTCAGCTCAAGGTCATCCACCGGACGCAGCAACAGAGGATCCATTTCCGGTTCCTTTTTCTCTTCCTGCGTGGTATCCGGCTTTTTCAGATCCACAAAAATGGAGATTTGATCCTGCAAAATATTCGCCGCCCGGCGCACCGCTTCCTCCGGATCAATGGATCCATTGGTCTCAATATCCATGATCAGCTTATCGAGGTCGGTGCGCTGTTCCACGCGCGCGTTCTCGACGGTATAAGAAACGCGGCGAATCGGGCTGTACGAGGCATCGAGCTGCATGACGCCGATGGCGTGGCCCTCTTCCCCATTACGCGCCGCCACCGGCTGATATCCCCGCCCCCGATTAACCTTCATTTCCATGTCGAGTGTGACGGCCTTGGTAAGGGTGGCAATCAAATGGCCGGGGTCGACAACTTCGATATCGTGGTCCAAGGTAATATCGGCAGCCGTTACCACTCCCGGCCCTTTCTTATTCAACTTCAGCATTGCTTCGTCACGCCCATGCATGCGCAGCGCCAAGGATTTAAGATTCAATAAAATCTCAATAACGTCTTCCTGGACGCCTTCGATGGTGGAATATTCGTGCAAAACCCCCTCGATTTTGACTTCCGTGATAGCGCTGCCCGGCATCGAGGACAACAGGATCCGACGAAGCGCATTGCCCAGGGTATAGCCGAATCCGCGTTCCAGAGGTTCAAGCGTGATTTTTGCATGCGTGGGACCCAATGTCTGGACATCCACCAGATGCGGTTTTAAAAACTCAGTCGCGGTACTCTGCATAATCCGTCCTCACTTAATCTTCAGCTCATTACTTGGAATAAAGCGCCACAACAAGGCTTTCGTTGATTTCCGCCGGCAAATCACTGCGCTCGGGCATGGTCTTGAATACCCCTTTCATGGCCTTGGAATCCACATCGAGCCACTCCGGAATTCCGCGCTGCTCGGCCGCTTCCAGTGCCGCCTTGATGCGCAAGTGTTCCTTCGCGGATTGATCGATCTCGATGACATCGTTCGGTTTTACCTGATAGGAAGGAATGTTGACGCGTTTGCCGTTAACCAACACCGCGTTATGCCTGACAATCTGTCTCGCTTCGACGCGCGAGATACCAAAACCCATGCGATAAGCCACGTTGTCCAGCCGGCTTTCCAAAAGCTTCAACAGGCCCTCACCGGTGGAAGTCTTTCGACGAGCCGCCTCTTTGTAATATCTCTCAAACTGACGTTCAAGCACACCGTAAATACGGCGGAGTTTTTGTTTCTCCCGTAACTGCAGCCCATAATCGGAAGACCGACTCCGGCGCTGGCCGTGCTGACCCGGCGCATAGGCGCGTTTCTCCACCGGGCACTTGTCGGTAAAACACTTCTCCCCTTTGAGAAAAAGCTTTCCGCCTTCGCGCCGACATAAACGGCATTTTGAATCAACATAACGAGCCACTGTTTAAACCTCTCAAATAGTATTCTTAACCACAGAGAACGCGGAGAAAATCCGGGTCACACTTAAGAACGCGCTCTGCACTCTCCACAGTGAAGATTTTCATCATACACGACGCCTTTTCGCCGGACGACAACCGTTATGAGGTATCGGCGTCACATCGATGATATTACTGATCTCGTAACCCAGGGCGTGCAATGCACGAACCGCGGATTCGCGCCCCGGCCCCGGCCCCTTGACCCGGACCTCGAGCGTGCGCACACCGTATTCCTGGGCAACACGACCGGCTTTGTCGGCGGCGACCTGCGCGGCAAATGGGGTGCTTTTACGCGAACCCTTGAACCCCGCCCCACCGCACGTCGCCCACGATAAAACATTACCCTGACGATCACTGATGCTGATGATGGTGTTATTAAATGAAGCGTGAATATGAGCCACGCCTTCAGTCACGTTCTTCTTGGCGCGCTTTTTGGCCTTGGCGGCCGCGGAACCCGTTGACGCTGTCGTTGCCATGATAATCAGCCCCTCGATGCCGCCGAAGCGGATTTTCTGATAATGCTTTTGCGCGGCCCCTTGCGGGTGCGGGCGTTGGTGCGGGTACGCTGCCCGCGAACCGGCAGTCCACGACGGTGACGCATGCCGCGATGAGTGCCAAGGTCCATCAACCGCTTGATATTCATGGATACCGCGCGGCGAAGATCGCCCTCAACCGTCCTTGTGGCGACCACCCCGCGGATCCTGTCCAGCTCGGCATCGGTCAGGTCCTTCACCTTGGTAACCCCCGTCACGCCGGCCTCGGCGCAGATTTTCTGCGCCTGTGAACGACCGATCCCGTATATCGAGGTCAGCGCGATCTCGATATGCTTCTGATTGGGTATGTTTATGCCTGCTATCCGGGCCATTTAACTCATCTCCTATCCCTGACGCTGCTTATGCGTCGGATCGGAACAGATCACCCGAACCACGCGCTTGCGCCGTACAATCTTGCAATTGCGGCACATTTTCTTGACCGATGCTCTGACTTTCATATCCAACTCCAATTTTTCTTTACGCCTTCTGCGTTTCGACGAACACTGCGTTTAAACCATCCGTTGCTCAGCGCGGGATGCCCATACCACCGCCCGTCAGATTTGCCTTGCGCAACAGACTTTCATACTGCCGCGACATCAGACGTGCCTGTACCTGGGCCATGAAATCCATGCTCACCACGACCACGATCAACAACGAGGTCCCGCCGAAGTAAAACGGTACGTTCCACTTTACGATCATGAATTCCGGTAACAGGGCCACCGATGTAAGGTAAATTGCCCCCACAAACGTCAGACGCGACATCACACCGTCTATATATGTCGCCGTCTGCGCACCCGGTCGTATTCCGGGAATAAAGGCACCGGACTTCTGAAGATTTTCGGCTGTTTCTTTGGGATTAAACACCAACGCTGTATAGAAGAAACAGAAGAAAATAATCGCCGCGCCATACAACATTACGTAAATCGGCTGTCCCGGTGAAAGCGTGGTGGCGATATCACGCAACCAACCAAACCCCTGCGCCTGCCCGAACCAGCTTACCACCGTTGCCGGGAGCAAGATGATACTGGAAGCGAAGATTAGCGGAATGACGCCCGCCATATTCACCTTCAACGGCAAATGGCTCGTCTGCCCGGCCAACATACGACGACCTTGTTGACGCTTGGCGTAATTGACCGTGATACGTCGTTGCCCGCGCTCGACAAACACGACAAAACCCGTCACACCGATGGCAAGCGCAAACAGCAACAGCACGAACAACGGCTGAAACGTACCGCGTGTAACGAGATCCAGGGTCTGGCCGATTGCGCTCGGTAACCCGGCGACGATACCGGCAAATATAATGATCGATATGCCGTTGCCGATGCCCCGTTCGGTAATCTGCTCGCCCAGCCACATCAGAAACACCGTGCCGGTCACCAGCGTCACCACCGTCATCAGTTTGAATCCTATGCCCGGCTGTACGACGACCGGCATCCCGCCGGCCTGCTGGCTCTCCAGGGCAATTGCAATCCCCAGCGCCTGAAACGTCGCCAACAACACCGTGCCGTATCGGGTGTACTGAGTGATCTTACGCCGTCCGCTTTCCCCTTCTTTCTTCAATTGCTCCAGACTTGGCACAACCGACGTCATCAACTGCATGATGATGGACGCCGAAATATACGGCATGATCCCCAGGGCGAATATCGAAAACCGGCTCAGCGCGCCGCCGGAGAACATATCAAAGAGCCCGACGATGGAACTCTGGGTCCCCTCAAACAGTTCGGCCAACGCAACGGGGTTGATGCCCGGCACAGGTATGAACGTTCCCATGCGAAATACGATCAACGCACCCAGAACGAAAAAAATTCGCTGCCTGAGATCCGTCAGCTTGCCGAGTCCGCCTAACCCTCCCAAACGCGCCGCTGGACTGTTCATTGCGCCTCCGGTTTCGTTGCAGAGTCCTCAACCTTCCCGCCGGCCCGAAGGATGGCCTCGCGCGCGCCTTTGGTCACCGTGATGCCGCGTACGGTCACCGGCTTCTCAAGCGTGCCGGAGCGAAACACCCTGGCCCGCTCCACCTGTCGAGAGACGATATTCGCTTTCTTAAGCGCCGCCAGATCGATCACCTTATCATCCAGGCGATTCAATTCATGCAAGCGCACCTGGCCCACGTCACGCTTCATTTGTGAGCGAAATCCGCGTTTCGGCAAACGCCGCTGGAGCGGCATCTGACCGCCCTCAAAGCCCACTTTGTGATAACCGCCGGCACGCGCCTTTTGGCCCTTGTGCCCGTGCCCGCAGGTCTTGCCGAGACCCGAACCGATGCCGCGGCCAAGGCGTTTGGCCTTGGATTTGGCCCCGCGGGCGCATTTAATCGTATTCAGTCTCACGTTCAGATTTCCTCGCACTTAACCATATAGGAGACGCGGTTGATCATGCCGCGAACGGCCGGGGTGTTCTCCAACTCAACAGTCTGCCGCAGGCGTTTGAGCCCCAAACCGCGAACACAGGCCATATGCCGCCTGCCCGTTCCGAAGGGGCTGCGCACCAGCGTTACCCTGATTCTTTTACCGGTATCGGATTTTTTGACAGTGGTCATGACGTCATTCCTGAGCAAGGATTTCCGCAACCTTCTTACCGCGTTTGGTCGCCACCTGGGCAGGGCTGTGTATGCTCATCAATCCGTTAATGGTGGCGCGAACCACGTTGACCGGGTTGCGCGAGCCGATGCACTTGGCCAATACATCCTGTACGCCCGCGACCTCAAACACGGCGCGCATGGCGCCGCCGGCGATAATTCCGGTCCCGATGGAAGCGGGCTTCATCACAACCTTCGCGGCCCCATGGCGGGCGACGACGGCATGATGCAGGGTGGGACCTTTAAGATCGATCTTCGTCATGTTTCGCCGGGCACTCTCCATGGCCTTGCTCACCGCTGCCGGCACTTCCCGCGCCTTGCCCGTCCCGATTCCCACGCGGCCGGCGCCGTCGCCAACCACCGTCAGCGCGGAGAATCCAAACTGACGGCCGCCCTTGACCACCTTGGCCACGCGCCGAATACTGATCAATTTCTCCTGGAAATTGTCGGCGCGCCCTTCTTTTTCAATAAATCCCACCACTTGTTTACCCTTAGATTTCCAAACCATGTTCACGCGCGCTGTCCGCGAGCGCCTTGATCCGACCGTGGTATTTGAAGCCGGAACGATCAAAAGCCGCGCGTGTAATACCCGCGCTTTTTGCCTTCTCGGCGATACGTTTGCCGATGAGCTTTGCCGCGACCACGTTGCCGCCGGATTTGATTTCCTTGCGCACCTCCGCTTCCAGGGTTGAGGCGGACGCCAAAACCCTGCTGCCGTCCGGCTCGATTATCTGGGCATAGATATGCCTGGGTGTGCGGTGCACACAAAGGCGTCGTGTCCGTACGCGCCGGATTTTGTTACGGACTCTTATTGCACGACGCATGCGTTTGTCGGTTTTGCTTTTCATGATTCTAAATTGCGGACCTATTTCTTCTTGGCCTCTTTACGCGCCACATGCTCATCGGCCAAGCGCACGCCCTTACCTTTATACGGCTCGGGCGGACGGAAACGCCGAATCTCCGCCGCCACTTGGCCGACAACCTGCTTGTCCGCGCCTTTGATCACAATATCCGTCTGGCTCGGGGTTTCAATGGTAACGCCGTCAGGGATCGGATACTCCAACGAGTGAGAAAAACCAAGCGTCAAATTGAGCTTTTTACCCTGCACCGCCGCACGGTAACCCACGCCGATAATGGTCAGCTTTTTCTCGAACCCCCCCGTGACGCCCGTTACCATATTGTTCACCAGCGCACGGATTGTACCCGATATGGCTGCGGCGAACGGCGTATCTCCCTGTTTCTCAAAACGAATCTCTTTGCCTTCATGGACCACCTTGACCAAGGGGTGCACCTTGCACTCAAGCTGCCCCTTGGGGCCCTTGATACTCACTCTGCCTTCATCGAGCTTGACCTCAACCCCGTTCGGGACGGTAACCGGATTGTTTGCAACTCTAGACATGGTTTCCTCTATTCCGTGTTATCCGGTTATCTACGTCACAAAACACAGCACTTCACCGCCAAGCCCGGCCTTGCGTGCCGCTCGATCAGACATGATTCCCTTTGAGGTGGACACAATCGCCACCCCCAGTCCGCCGGCCACGGTGGGAAGTCCGTCCTTGCCAAAATAACGCCGCCGCCCGGGAGTGCTGATCCGCTGGAGCTTTTCGATCACCGGTTTTCCCGCATGATATTTCAGCTTTATCTCAAGTACCGGCTTACCAGCCTCATTGCTCTCGCTATAGCTCTCTATATAACCCTCGTCCTGCAACACTTTTGCAATGGCGCGCTTAGTGCGTGACGAAGGCAAACATACGCTCACCTTTTCGGCCCGTTGCGCGTTGCGTATACGCGTCAGCATGTCTGCAATCGGATCGGTCATCATAACTTTCAGTTCCTAGTTTCTGGTTGCCGGTAGCGAGTTAAAATCCTTTTTTGCTACTAGCCACTCGATACTCGTTCTCACCAGCTTGCCTTCACCACACCCGGTGCCTCACCGCGCATCATGACCTCACGCAGCTTGCTGCGTGACAACCCAAACTTGCGATAATAACCGCGCGGCCGTCCGGTAAGCTGACAACGATTGCGAGTCCGAATAATGCTGGAGTCACGCGGAAGTTTTTGCAGTGCCAGCATCGCCTCATGACGTTCCTCGGTGGAAAGCCTGGTGTTCTTGACCTTCTCTCTTAATTCGGCGCGACGCGCAAGATATTTGGCGGAAAGCGCTCGACGCCGCTTGTCTCGTTCAATCATGGATTTCTTGGCCACGTATGAATACCCTCAATTTTTAATCGATCAGTTCCGGCTTTCTGTGTGCGGTGTTTGCTTCCCCTGCGAAGTTTGCGTACCCGGAGGGTGCGGAGGGGACTCCCGCGACAGTGCGGTGTTTGCCTCCCCGGAGGGGGCTTGCGCGTCCGTGCGCATCGGTCGCTCCCGACTTCCTGTCTCCCGCGACACTTGCGCGTCCGTGCGCATCGGAAAGTTAAACGCCTCAAGCAGCGCACGCGCCTCATCGTCATTGTCTGCGCTGGTGACAATCGTGATATCCATGCCGCGTATGGCGTCGACCTTGTCGAAATCGATTTCCGGAAAGATAATCTGCTCTTTTATTCCGAACGAGTAATTACCGTTACCATCGAATGACCTGGACGGCAGTCCGCGGAAATCGCGGGTGCGCGGAATAGCGACGTTGATCAGCCGATCCAGAAATTCGTACATACGCACCCCTCGCAGCGTTACCTTGCAGCCGATAGGCCAATTCTGACGCACCTTAAAAGCGGCCACCGACTTGTGCGCGCGCGTCATGGCCGGCTTTTGACCGCCGATGAGCAACATGTCAGACATGGCGTTTTCTATGATTTTTTTATCCGCCATGGCCTCACCTACGCCCATATTCAGCGTGATCTTGGTGATTCGCGGCACCTGCATTACGTTCTTGTAACCGAACTTTTCCATCAATCCGGGAACCACGGTCTGTTTGTAAAATTCCTGAAGCCTGGCCATCGCTTAAACCTTGTTTATTTAACGTCAGCGACTTCGCCGCTGCGTTTGAAATAACGCACCTTGGTTCCATCCTCAAGCAACCTGAACCCAACCCGTTCCCCCTTTCCCGTAGCGGCGTTATAAAGGGCAACGTTGGAAATATGAATCGGCGCCTCCTTGTCGATAATACCGCCGGTAACACCCTTGTTGGGGTTGGGCCGGGTATGGCGTTTGATCATATTTACGTTCTGAACAAGAACGCGGTCATTGGCAAGCACCCGCAATACGCTCCCATGCTTACCCTTGTCTTTTCCCGTCAATACGATAACTTCATCGCCGGTTTTAATCTTTCTCATCACCGCATCCTCTACAAAACTTCGGGCGCAAGAGAAATAATCTTCATGAAATTCTCGGTACGCAGCTCGCGTGTCACCGGCCCGAAGATACGCGTTCCAATCGGCTGCATCTGGGGGTTTAACAGCACTGCGGCATTGTCGTCAAAACGTATCAACGACCCGTCGGCGCGGCGCACTCCCTTGCGTGTGCGCACGATCACGGCATCATACACATCGCCCTTCTTCACCCGTCCCCGGGGAATGGCTTCCTTGATGCTCACTTTAACGACATCGCCAATACCGGCATAGCGGCGCTTGGAGCCGCCAAGCACCTTTATACACTGCACTCTTTTTGCCCCACTGTTGTCGGCCACCGCCAACAGGGTCTGCATCTGGATCATTGCGTTACTCTCTCGACCTCTAGCGCTCGCCGGCACAGCAAACGGTCATTATAACACTTGCGCCAAAAACCCCCAAGAATCAACATGTTATTTAAACCTCACCGGCCCGTTCCAGGATTTTCACCAACCGCCAGGATTTGCTTCGGGACAGGGGGCGACATTCCTCCACCTGCACCAGATCGCCCTCCTTGCAATCGTTATTTGCATCATGGACATGCAGTTTAGTGCGGCGGGTGATGTATTTTCCGTACAACGGGTGCCGGATCCTGCGATCAACCTGCACGGTGATGGTCTTGTCCATTTTGTTGCTGATGACGCGACCACTGACGGAACGTACGCTCGTGGATTTTTTGCCACTCACGCTTTTATCGGCTCCGGAGGGGGCGTTGTTCTGCTCAGTCATTCGGACCTACCTTGCTTTTCATTCATCACCGTACGCAGGCGGGCGATGTTGCGTCGTACCGTCCGCAAACTGGCGGTGTTGGCCAATTGCCCCGTGGCCTTTTGCATGCGCAGGTTGAACTGTTCACGTAACAATTCATGCAGCTCCTTAAGCCGTGCTTCGTTGTCCATTGCTCTAATATCTTTTGCCTTCATTATTACACTAAGTCCTGCTCACAAATGCCGTCTGAACCGATAATTTAGCGGCGGCGAGTCTGAATGCCTCGCGTGCCTGCTCCTCATTTACCCCTTCCATTTCGTAAAGGACGGTGCCCGGTTTAACCTGAGCAACCCAGTACTCAACGCTACCCTTGCCGCTGCCCATGCGTACTTCCAGCGGCTTTTTGGTAATCGGCTTGTCTGGAAATACCCGAATCCATACCCGGCCCCCGCGCTTGATGAAACGGGTCAGCGCGCGCCGGGCCGCTTCGATCTGACGTGAGGTCAAACGCCCACGGGTGGTGGCCTTCAATCCGTACTCTCCAAAGCTGACTTTATTGCCGCGCGTGGCCACGCCGCGGTTGCGGCCCTTCATCTGCTTACGGTGTTTGGTTTTCTTCGGTTGCAGCATATCGCTTCTCTATGTCAGCCGGCGGCCTTCGTGGAGGGGGCTCTCGCGACACTTGCGCGTCCGTGCGCATCGTCGGTCTCTTCCGGTTTAGGTTCGTCCTGATCAAACACCTCGCCTTTGAATATCCATACCTTCACGCCGATTACGCCATAAGTCGTGTAGGCCTGGGCGAAGCCGTAGTCGATGTTTGCGCGCAGGGTATGCAACGGCACGCGCCCTTCACGATACCACTCGGTACGCGCGATCTCCGCGCCGTTCAGACGGCCGGCAACCATAATCTTGATGCCCAACGCGCGCAGGCGCATGGCATTGGTAACGGCGCGTTTCATGGCGCGCCTGAACATAATCCGTTTTTCAAGCTGCTGACAGACATTCTCCGCCACCAGCTGCGCATCCAGTTCCGGCTGGCGTATTTCTTCCACGGAAAGCTGTACCGGAAGACCGGAAATCTTTGACAGCTCCCGGCGCAACTTTTCGATATCCTCACCCTTCTTGCCGATGACAATACCAGGGCGTGCGGTATGCACGATAATATTGATACTCTGCGCGGGACGCTCAACCACGATGGTGCTGACCGCGGCATGCGCCAGTTTTTTCTTAAGGTAATCGCGTAACTGGAGATCCGATATCAGGTTGGGGGTATAGCCCTTGCTTCCCGAATACCACTTGGCGGTCCAATCACGGATAATTCCTAGGCGCAATCCAATCGGACTGACTTTCTGACCCATTACTTGCTCCCCCCTGCACTTGTGCTCGCCGCCTTTTTATCGCCGACGGTCACCATAATATGACACGTGCGTTTCATGATGCGAGCCCCCCGCCCCTTGGCGCGTGCTCGAAAACGCTTGAGCGTCGGACCGACATCCACACAGACGCGCTGTACCTTGAGTTCATCGATATCCGCGCCTTCATTGTGCTCGGCGTTGGCAATCGCGGACTCCAGCGCCTTTTTCACGGGAGAGGCTGCTTTTTTGTTACTGAACTGCAAGACCTCCAGAGCGCGCGCCACCGGAAGGCCGCGGATCTGATCGGCCACCAAGCGGCTTTTCTGAGCCGAAATCCGGATGTATTTCAAAATGGCTGTCGCTTGCATGGCTTTAACTCGACGTGCTTGCCTTACGGTCACCGGAATGGGCCTTGAAGGTCCGCGTCACCGCGAACTCACCAAGCTTATGGCCCACCATGTTCTCGGTGATCAAAACCGGCACATGCTGCCGCCCGTTATGCACCGCGATGGTCAGACCGACGAAATCCGGCATGATGGTCGAACGCCGGGACCAAGTCTTGATCGGTTTCTTGGATCCCTCCGCGCGCGCGCGCTCTATTTTCTGCGCGAGGTGGAAATCCACAAACGGTCCTTTTCTAATTGAACGCGGCACGATTCAAAAACCCCCCTATTTCTTATTACGCCGACGGCGAACGATCATGGCATCCGTGCGCTTGTTGGCGCGGGTCCTGTAGCCCTTGGTAGGCGTTCCCCACGGGCTTACCGGGTGACGCCCACCTTTGGTGCGTCCCTCGCCGCCGCCAAGAGGATGGTCGACGGGGTTCATGGCGGTACCGCGTACCGTCGGGCGAATGCCGCGCCAACGTTTGGCGCCCGCCTTGCCCAGCTTGCGCAAGGAATGCTCGGCGTTTCCGACCTCACCAATGGTAGCGCGGCAATCAACATGCACCTTACGCACTTCGCCGGAACGCAACCGCAATTGCGCATAATCGCCTTCACGCGCGATCAGTTGCAACGCGGCGCCGGCCGAGCGCCCAAGCTGCGCGCCCCGGCCCGGCTTCAGCTCAACGCAATGAATGGTGCTTCCGACCGGGATGTTACGAATCGGCAAGGAATTGCCCGGTTTGATCGGTGCATCTTTTCCGGAAAGGATTTCACTCCCCCTGTTTACACCGCGTGGGGCGATGATGTAACGACGTTCCCCGTCGGAATACAACACTAGTGCAATATTGGCGCTGCGGTTCGGATCGTATTCCAAACGCTCTATTTTTCCAGGGATACCGTCCTTATTGCGTTTGAAATCGATGGAACGGTAACGGCGTTTGTGACCGCCCCCGCGGTGGCGTACGCAAATACGCCCATGGGCATTGCGTCCGCCGTGCTTCGATTTTTTCTCAAGCAGGGCGGCATGGGGCGGCCCTTTGTGCAACTCGGGATTAACCACCTTGAGCATGGCGCGGCGCCCTGCGGACGTCGGTTTTACTTTAAGGAGTGCCATTATGAAGATCCTGTCTTCCTCATTGCTGACCCAGATAATCGATATCCTGACCGGGCTTTAAGCGCACATACGCCTTTTTCCAGTCGCGCTGACGGCCTCTGATTCTGCCTGTCTGCTTGGATTTGCCTTTTACATTCGTCACCGTGACCGACTCAACCTGAACGTTGAACATTTTCTCAACCGCCTGCTTAATCACCGGCTTGCTCGCATCCCGGCGGACTTCAAACACCATCTGCTTGTTCTTATCGGCCACCTGGGTGGCTTTCTCCGAAATATGCGGCGCCAGAATCACGTGAAACAGTCTTTCCTCGCCGGTCTTCGCCTTTTTCGGCGCAGCTTTCGCGGAGGACGCCTTACCTTTGTCTGATTTTTTTCCCGATAAAATCGTCATTGCAGCCATTCCTCGCAGCGCTTGACGGCGGCCGCGGTCATGATCACCTTCTCATACCGGATCAGGCTGACCGGATCCACGGCGCCCACCGTGCGCACATCCACCCGCGGAAGATTCCTGGCAGCCAGAGATAAATTCTTATCCGGGGCCTCTGTCACAATCAATACATCCGGCGCATCCAACTGCTTCAGCTTTGACACGAGTTCCTTGGTCTTGGGCGCCGTCATCTGGAAATCGGCAACCGTCACCAGCCTGTCCTGGCGCAACAATTCCGACAAAATCGCGCGCAGCGCCCGACGATGCATCTTTTTATTGACCTTCTGCGTAAAATTCTCCGAGGGCGATGCCGGGAAAACCCTGCCCCCGCCGCGCCACAAGGGGCTCCGGATGGTACCGGCGCGGGCTTGGCCCGTCCCCTTCTGACGAAAGGGTTTGCTGCCGCCCCCGCGGACCTGTGCGCGGGTCTTTTGGGCGCGCGACGCCCGGCGGCCGCCGGCCTGATACGCCACCACGACCTGGTGCACCAACGGTTCGTTGAAGGCGGCGGCAAAAACGGCGTCGGACACCTGCAACTCCTTCGATGTTCCTGAGCCCGTTCCACTTAAAACCGTCACTTTCATTGCCGGATTCCTCGATGCCCTATTTCTTAACCGCTTTGGCCTTGATGCTCGGGCGGATAATCACGTCCGCCCCCTTGGCGCCGGGAATCGCGCCCTTGACCAGCAACAGGCCGCGTTCCACGTCGACCCGCACCACTTCCAGATTTTGTTGCGTGCGCGTTGTGTTTCCCATATGGCCGGCCATCTTCTTGCCCGGGAACACCCGTCCCGGCGTCTGACGCTGGCCGATCGATCCCGGTGCCCGGTGCGACAAGGAATTACCGTGGGTCGCGCGACCCCCGCCAAAATGATGGCGCTTGATGACGCCGGCAAACCCTTTGCCGATGGTGGTCCCCTGCACGTCCACTTTCTGGCCGATGCTGAAAATATCCACTTTAATCTCAGAGCCGTTTTGTAATTCTTCGCCTTCTCCCGTCTCCAGGCGAAACTCCCACAGCCCCCGCCCCGGCGCCACGCCTCCCTTGGCGTACTTGCCGGCGAGCGGCTTGGTCAGACGGTCCGCCCGGCGATCGCCGGTCGTCACCTGCACCGCGCGGTAACCGTCTTTGGCCTCGTCTTTCACCTGCGTGACGCGGTTAGGCGCAACCTCCAGCACGGTTACCGGCGTCACCGCGCCTTCCGCGGAAAACACGCGGGTCATGCCGATTTTTCTTCCTATGAGTCCAAGCGCCATGGTCTGTGTCCGGATTGATGGTCAACCGTCAGCTGAGTTTAATCTCGACATCGACGCCCGCCGCCAGATCCAGTTTCATCAGGGCGTCGACGGTCTTGTCCGTGGGCTCGATGATGTCCATGATCCGCTTATGCGTGCGAATCTCGAACTGATCTCGTGATTTTTTGTCCACATGCGGCGAGCGATTGAGCGTAAAACGCTCCATCTTGGTCGGCAACGGAATCGGGCCGCGCACCAGGGCGCCGGTACGCTTCGCCGTGCCGACAATTTCCGCCGCCGAGCGATCGATCAAGCGATGATCAAACGCCTTCAGGCGGATACGTATTTTTTGACTCGCCATATCTATGTTCCTATGCTCGTGAACGGTTCACCCTTCACAACCGTTACTCAATCACCTTCGACACCACCCCGGCGCCCACGGTGCGGCCGCCTTCGCGCACGGCAAAGCGCAGGCCTTCTTCCATGGCGATGGGGGAGATCAGGGTGCCGGTCAGTTTGACGTTGTCGCCGGGCATGACCATTTCGGTGCCCTGGG
>WGFP01000012.1 GCA_015492195.1 Acidiferrobacterales bacterium | reverse complement strand
CCTCGGCCATGTCGATGGCGTCGATGCTGGCGCCGATCAGTTCCACGCCGAACCGTTCCAGCACGCCTTCACGGTTGAGGTCCAGGGTGCAGTTGAGCGCGGTCTGCCCGCCCATGGTGGGCAGCAGCGCATCCGGGCGTTCCTTTTCAATGATCTTCGCTATCGCCTGCCACTGGACCGGTTCCACATAGGTGGCGTCCGCCATCTCCGGGTCGGTCATGATGGTGGCCGGATTGGAATTGACCAGCACCACGCGGTAGCCCTCTTCCTTGAGCGCCTTGCACGCCTGCACGCCGGAGTAATCGAATTCGCACCCCTGGCCGATGATGATCGGGCCGGCGCCGATGATCAGGATGCTTTCAATGTCGGTACGTTTTGGCATTTTTAAATGGACAGGATTTACAGGACTGAGCAGGATTAACAGGATCTTCTAAAAATTCAGAAACTTTAATCATGTTTATCCTGAAAAATCTTGTTAATCCTGTCTATTTCCGTTCATTAGTTCGATGAAACGATCAAACAATGGTGCGACATCATGCGGACCCGGGCTGGCTTCCGGATGGCCCTGAAACGAAAACGCCGGATGATCGCTGCGCGCGATCCCTTGCACCGATCCGTCAAACAGGGAACGGTGCGTCACCCGCAGCGTGGCGGGAAGCCCCGTCTCCGCCACGGCAAAACCGTGATTCTGACTCGTGATCATTACGCGGCCGGTGGCGACATCGAGCACCGGGTGGTTGGCGCCGTGATGGCCGAACTTCATCTTGAGCGTGCGCGCGCCGGAGGCAAGCGCGAGCAACTGATGCCCCAAACAAATACCGAACACCGGAAGATCAGTTTCCAAAATGGAACGAATCGCCTCAATCGCGTAGGTACAGGGCTCGGGGTCCCCCGGTCCGTTGGAGAGGAACACGCCATCGGGCCGCATCGCAACCACGTCCGCCGCCGGCGCCTTCGCCGGCACCACCGTCACCCGGCAGCCGCGGTCCACCAGCATGCGCAGGATATTGCGCTTGATGCCGAAATCGTAGGCCACCACGTGAAACCGCGGGGGCGACGCGCGGCGAAAACCGGACCCAAGCGCCCACCCGCCTTCCTCCCAGGCATAGGCCTTTTTGGTGGTGACGACCTTGGCGAGATCCATGCCGCTCAACCCGGGAAAGGCGCGGGCGCGCGCCAGCGCCGCTTTTTTATCGATCTTGCCGCCCTTCCCGGCCGCAATGATGCAGCCGTTCTGGGCGCCTTTTTCCCGCAGCAGGCGCGTGAGCCGGCGGGTGTCGATGCCGGCGATGCCGACCACTTTGTGCTTTTTCATAAAGCCTTGCAGGGTATCCGTCGCGCGCCAGTTGCTCATCACAGGCGGCAAATCGCGGATCACCAGGCCCGCGGCAAAGACGCGCGGCGATTCCATGTCCTCGGCATTGGCGCCGGTGTTGCCGATGTGAGGATAGGTCAGGGTGATAATCTGCTTGGCGTAGGAAGGGTCGGTGAGGATCTCCTGGTAACCGGTCATGGCGGTATTGAACACCACCTCGCCGACGGCCTGCCCCGGAATACCGATGGACTCCCCGTGGAACAGGGAGCCGTCTTCCAGGGCAAGCAGTGCGGACGTCACCGGTGGTTATCCTCTCACCTACGCAAGGTGGGCATACAAAAGCGGGAGAGGCTAAGGGCTGCTCCCGCTTTTGTGCGACATTCTGCGCTTGATTTAGCGATTAAGGCTGGACGTAAATCTTACGCGACACCCCGTGCGAAATCAACGCAGGCCCAACACGTCCTGCATGTCATAGAGGCCCTTATTGCGGTCCGCAAGCCAGCGCGCGGCGCGCAACGCCCCGTTGGCGAAGGTCTGGCGGGATGCCGCCCGATGGGTGATCTCGACGCGCTCGCCGCCGCCGGCAAACAGCACCGTGTGTTCCCCGACGATGTCCCCGGCACGGATGCTCGCAAAGCCGATGGTGCCGCGCGCCCGCTCCCCGGTCATGCCCTGGCGGGCGTACACCGCGCACGCCTTGAGGTCGCGTCCCCGGGCCTTGGCCACCACCTCGCCCATGCGCAAGGCCGTGCCGGAAGGGGCGTCCGCCTTGTGGCGATGGTGCGCCTCGATGATCTCCACGTCCGCCTCCTCCCCGAGAACCCGCGCGGCGGTATCGAGCAATGTAAAGCACAAATTGACGCCCACGCTCATGTTCGGGGCGAACACGATGGCGATGTCCTTGGCCGCCTCTTGGATTCGCTGCGTGGCGGATGCCTCCAAGCCGGTGGTGCCGATCACCATTTTCTTTCCCGCCTCGCGGCAATGCCGAACATGGGCAAGCGTGGCGTCGGGCCGGGTGAAATCGATCAGCACCTCGAAATCCAGCCCCTGAAGACCGTCACGAATGGCGATGCCGAGCCTGCCGACGCCGGCAAGCTCGCCGGCGTCCTGCCCGATCTCCGGGGTGCCGGGTTTTCCAGTGGCGCCAACCAGTCGCACGCCTTCTCCCTTGGCGCAGGCTTCCACCAGAGCCCGTCCCATGCGGCCGGCCGCGCCGGCAATGGCGATTTTGGTCATGATGAACTCTATCTATTTGGTCGGCGCAAAGAATAAAGGATTTGCCGGATTCTGGCTAACCGCCCGTTTCCGAAAACATGTCAAAGCGATGCAAAAGCGCCGGCAATGGATTTAAAAGATGGATTTAGAATATGATGCAGTCATGGAAAACGACTACTTCGTTATCCTGCTGCACCTGCTCACCGCGGTCGCCGCGGGCGGATTGATCGGGCTGGAGCGGACCTATCACGGCCGGCCGGCGGGTTTCCGCACCCATACCCTGGTCTGCACCGCCTCAAGCCTGTTGATGCTGCTCACCGTCTACCAGGTGCAACTGTTGCCGGACTTGCCGCTGGAAACCGTGCGCGTCGATCCCACGCGCATGGGGCAAGGCATCATGACCGGCATCGGTTTTCTCGGCGCCGGCGTCATCATGAAAGAAGGCCTGTCGATACGCGGGCTGACCACCGCCGCGTCGATCTGGATAACGGCCTCCATCGGCATTTTGATCGGGGTGGGTTTCTATTTCCCGGCGATCATTGCCACGCTATTGACCCTGTTTACACTTTCCCTGTTCCGGTGGATCGAGACCGCCATGCCTACACTGTCTTACGCCAACCTGATCATGCGCTTTCCGCGTAAAGATTACTTGGCCCAGGAAGCACTCGCCGCGCTTATCAAGGAGCACGCCATCACCAGCGGCAACTACAGCTACCACCTGGTGGGGGACGGGAAATTCTTTGAATACCGCATGACGATCCGCAGCCGGGACGTCAACAACTTCAAGCGCCTGTCGGAGACGCTGGCCGGCATGGAACAGGTGCTCGAATTCGCCGTCACCCCCACGGGCGAGAAATAGTCAGCGTAAACAGATCACTCGAAGAAGGTTTTAATCTTGTGCAACCAAGAGTGTTCGCGCGGATTGTGGCGCTTGCCGCCGGCGCGCAAAGACGCCTCGAATTGCTCAAGCAGGGCCTTTTGTTCCGCGGTTAAATTCACCGGGGTCTCGACGTTGACGCGACAATAAAGATCCCCCACGTGCCCGGTGCGCACAT
>WGFP01000011.1 GCA_015492195.1 Acidiferrobacterales bacterium | reverse complement strand
GTGTTGCTCCTTGCGAATCGCGATCAGTTCCACGGTCTCACCCTTTTCCATCAGCGGCAAGAACGCCTCGTCCTGCTCCGGCGGCTTGTCGTCGACGCCCTCCTGATACACCATCATGAACCCCGGTTTGACGACGTGCGACCCGTTGGCGCGGAAGATATTTTTAGGCTCGGCCGTATTCCCGGAGGGCACAAAATCCACGGCCACGGTGTCGAGCACCGCCTGCACCATCTGACAGGCAACCGTTCGTTTCCAGATCAGGTCATAGAGCTTTAATTGGTCCGGCTTGAGGTGGCCCTTGAGTTCCTCCGGCGTGCGCGCGGCGGCCGTCGGGCGTATCGCCTCGTGGGCCTCCTGGGCGTTCTTTGATTTGTTCTTATAGACCTGGGGGGCGTCCGGCAGGTTCTCGGCGCCGAAACGCTTTTGTATCAGCTCGCGGATCTCGGTAACCGCCTCCGCCGCCAGATTCACCGAGTCGGTGCGCATGTAACTGATAAGACCGACGATTTCACCGCCGATGTCGATGCCTTCATACAGCTGCTGGGCGGTGCGCATGGTGCGGTTCGCGCTGAAGCCGAGTTTGCGCGACGCCTCCTGTTGCAGCGTGGAGGTGGTAAACGGCGGAGAGGGATTCCGGCGGCGCTGTTTCTTCTCCACCGAGATAACCCGCAATTTTCCCTGGGCCTCGGCGAGCAGGGCGGCCTCCACTTCATCGGCGCGCGCGGCGTTGCCGATCGCGAACTGATCCAGTTTTTCACTGTTAAAATGGGTAAGCCTGGCGACAAAATCCTTGTCTTTCGCTCTCAGGTCGGACTCGATACTCCAATACTCGCGCGGCTTGAAACGTTCGATCTCCTCCTCGCGCTCAACGATCAGGCGCAAGGCGGGGCTTTGTACGCGCCCCGCGGACAACCCGCGCCGCACCTTTTTCCACAAGAGCGGCGAGAGATTGAAGCCGACCAGATAATCCAGCGCCCGGCGCGCCTGTTGGGCATTGATCAGATTCGCCGAAAGCTCGCGCGGCTGCTCTATGGCGTGTTGAATCGCGCTCTTGGTCATCTCGTAAAATTCGACCCGGTGCACCGGTTTGCTGTCGAGCGCACCTTTTTCCTTGAGGATTTCATACAAGTGCCAGGATATGGCCTCGCCTTCACGATCGGGGTCGGTTGCCAGATATAAGGCGTCGGCCTTTTTCATTGCCTTGGCGATGGCATCAACGTATTTTTTGTTTTTTTCAATCAGGTCGTATTTCATGTTGAAACCGTTTTCGGTTTCAACCGCGCCCTGCTTCGGGATCAAGTCGCGCACATGACCATAGGAAGCAAGACAAGAGAAGTCCTTGCCCAGATACTTGGACATGGTCTTGGCCTTGGCCGGGGATTCAACAACAATCAGATTCTTAGGCATCTACTTTTGTATAAACAATAATTCGGCAAACGGCAACTTACTCTATGCAATGTCCTGTATCGTTATAGACGAAAAACATTAATGGAAGCATGCATGTCATTTGCGTTGATTTAACTTTGACAACTCAAAACACGGTTTTGTCGAAAACGATGTCGTCTTAAAGCATATTCGTACGCACACCGTTGCGACCCGGCGCAATTGTTGCCGTCAAGCACGGGGGTTTGTCAAGTCTGGCGGGTATGAGGGAATGCCAAAGACTGCGCGTCGCAGCGGCAGCCTGTTGAAATCAATGCAGATGTCCCTGCATTTCATCAAATACCATGTCCTCGAGCAGGGCATAGGCGTGCTCCTGCCCGGGTTGATTGAACAACACCATAAGAATGATCCATTTGAGTTGTTCCAACGTGATTTCATCCATGTCCAGCGCCATCACGCGGTCGATGACCCGTTCACGCGTGGCCGGATCGAGGACGCCGTTTTGCTCCATGAGCAAAAGGAAGCCGCGGCATTGTGCGTTGAGCTTTCCCTGTTCCTGCGGCAAATATTGCCGAAAAGAGCCGGCGTCGCCTCCCCGTGAGAGGCCCGCGTCAGGTCCGCGCACGGACGACAGCCCCTCAAGCCAGGAAAAGGCCTTGTTGATATCGCCTCTGTGAAAACCGGCCTGCGCCAGCTCGGTGGTCAATGCTTCCTGATCGGGATTAAATTCCGGGCCCTCGTCCATGTAGTTCTCAAACAGGTACATCAATACATCCAACACGCCTTCTTTCATTATTCGCCCTGGTGTCTCCCGGAAGTGCGAAGGTATTTGCCGCCCGGACAGGCCGTGACATGTCCGTGCAACTCCAATTGCAACAGCATGGAGGAAACGGCCTCCGCCGTCAATCCGCTGCGTTCCACCAGCCCATCCACGCTCACCGGGTCATAACCGAGGCACTCAAGCAGGCCGCTCAGAGCCGGATCGAGCTCCGGCGGTGACGCACCCATGTCTCCCGTCGCAGGGGGCGTGTCCTTACCCGACAAGACCGGGCCGTCCCCGACACCCCGCACGGCCGTCAGCCGGGCCAACGGACCCAGTTCCTCAATGATATCCTGCGCCGTCTCAACCAGCTTGGCACCCTGGCGAATCAGGGCGTGGCAACCGCGGGACAGCGGCGAATGGATCGAGCCCGGGATCGCGAATACCTCGCGTCCCTGTTCCGCGGCCAGGCGCGCGGTGATCAGCGAACCGCTTTGCACCGCGGCTTCCACCACCAAGGTGCCGAGACTCAGCCCGCTGATGAGGCGATTGCGGATCGGGAAATTCTCCGCCCGCGGCGGCGTGCCAAGGGGAAATTCCGACACCAGCGCCCCCTGCTCGACAATCCGGTGGGCCAGTTCACGATGCCGGGCGGGGTAGACGCGATCCAGCCCGGTGCCGACCACGGCGAGGGTCGTGCCGCCCGATGCCAGCGCGCCGCGGTGGGCGGCGCCGTCAATCCCGAGCGCCAGCCCGCTGGTGATGGTCAACCCCGCGCCGGCAAGGGCCTCGGCAAACGCCTGCGCATTCTCGCCGCCCGCGGGGGTGGGATTGCGGCTGCCGACGATGGCAAGTTGCGGACGCGAAAGCAGGGATCTGTCGCCATGCACATAGAACATGATCGGCGGGTCGGGGATCTCGCGCAGAAGCGGCGGGTAGTCGGGGTCACACCACGTAATCAAATGGTGGCGATCCTGTTCCTCGTCCAGCCAGGCAAGCTCCCGTTCAAGCGCCTTCAGGTCCGGTCCGTCGAGAATGGCGGTGACGGCTCCGGGATTGTTGCCGAGGACTTTTTCAAGCTGGCCCCGGCCGGCGGAAAAGATATTTTCCACCGAGTCAAAATGTTGCAGCAGGGTAACTTGCCCACGGGGGCCGAGACCGGGGAGGCGCGGCAAGGCGAGCCAACAGGCGAGGGTGTGTGGACGCGCGCGGGAGGATGCCACACCGGCCATGTTTGAAATGTTATTTCCCTTTTATTTCGATGAAAAATGTAATTTAAGGCGTGGTCACCACATCGAGAATATGGATCGGGTGGGTCGCGTCCATGACCAGGGCGTAACTGACCTTCTCATAGACGCGAAACACCATCAGCAAACCCGATTCCTCGTCCGGCAATTGATAATACTCGCGGGTTACGGGATCCTTGTGTTTGCCCACGTGACGCATAATGCGCAGGACATTGCCTTCCTCCATCCCTTCGCGCCTCCCGAGGGTAATGGCGACAATGGTGTACGGCCCGATCTCCGACACCGCGTTTAAGGCGGCCACGATCCTCCCATTTACCTCTTTCTTGGGCGCACGCGGATAATAGTAAGGCAATGGCGGTTTTTGGGGTGCGGCCATCAGGCGATCACGCGGCAGGATTTCCTGTTTAACCGTGGTGACAACCAGCTTGGCGGGATCACCGGATATCAGTCGTTGCGCATCGCCCAGGTAGATCGCCTCGTAGGCGAGTAATTCGCCGGTGTCGGGATGCTTGATCGGATCGCCCTTGCGGAAGATCTGGTAATACTCGTGTCCGTCATTCTTGAGCCCCCTGGCATAAAACTCGCTGTTGTCGCCCAGGGCAATGCGATTATCCAGCCCGACGGTGATGTACCCCGCCTGTTCCAGTTCTTTCTCGCCCACCGCCAGGGGTTGGCTCAAAAACGGCAGGATCACGTCCGGCGGAATCGTGGGAACCGCCCGCTCCAGCGGCTCGCTGTGAACCCGGGGCGAGAGCTTCACCGTCCGCCCGTCGGAAGGCGGGGGCGTTTCCACGTCAACGAGGGGAAGTTTTTCCTTGCGCAGGACGGACAACACCGGTTTGCCGTCGACGTAGCGCAGCACGACCACGTCGCCCGGATAAATCAGGTGGGGGTTGGCGATTTGTTCATTGATTTTCCAGATCTTCGGCCAGTGCCAGGGACTTTTAAGGAACCGGGCGGAGATGTCCCACAGCGTGTCGCCCTTGACCACGGTGTAGCGTTCCGGGTGATCCGGCTTGAGATCGACCACGTCCGCCCGCACCGCGATGGGGGCGGACGTAAGCATCATAATAATAAGGGTTATGATCGGAATCCGGGCGGCATGGGGGGTACGCAACGGCGACATAATGTTATTTTCCGTGTAATCTTGGTCATGAGTGTAGTCCATGTTTACCCCGAACGCCAAGCGCCATTTAGGCAAAATCATCTTGTTATTCAGTACTATTCGGTCAGATAATAAACCACTTTGGTAAGACACGAAACCGGTTTTTCTGGAAAAATATAGGTTATGGCACTGCGCAAAATCCTGCTTTACCCGGACCCGCGACTGCGGCGTACGGCAAGCCCGGTGGTTGAGGTGAATGCCGAGATCCGGACCTTGGTCGACGACATGGCGGAAACCATGTACCAAGCCCCGGGCATCGGCTTGGCCGCCATCCAGGTGGACGTCGCCAAGCGCGTGATCGTTATTGATATCTCGAAGGAGCGCAACGCCCTGCATGTCTTTATTAATCCGGAAATTTATTACAAGGAAGGCGAACAGGTGCTGGAAGAGGGGTGCCTGTCCGTGCCCGGCATCTATGAGCCCGTCAACCGCGCCGAGCGTATCCGGGTGCGCGCGCTTGACCGTGACGGCAAGCCCTTCGACCTTGAGGCCGCCGGCCTGCTCGCGGTGTGCATCCAGCATGAAGTCGATCATCTGGACGGAAAGATTTTTGTCGACTACGTCTCGCGCCTGAAACAAAGCCGCATCCGCAAAAAGCTGGAAAAACAACAACGCCTGGCGATGTAAGAAAGCCCGTGAACATTGTCTTCGCCGGGACCCCCGCGTTCGCCGTGCCTAGCCTGGAGGCCTTGCGCGCCGCTTCCCACACGATCCTCGCCGTTTACACCCAACCCGACCGGCCCGCCGGTCGCGGGCGCAAGTTAACCGAAAGCCCGATCAAGCAATTTGCCAAACAACGCGGGCTCACACTCCGTCAGCCGGCGGAACTCGGTGGTGAGGCGGAGAATTTGGCCCGGCTTAATCCGGACGTGATGGTGGTGATCGCCTACGGCCTGATCCTGCCGGCGGCAATATTGGAAATTCCGAAGCACGGTTGCATCAATGTCCACGCCTCGCTGCTGCCGCGCTGGCGGGGCGCCGCCCCCATTCCGCGCGCCATCGAGGCCGGGGACAGCGTCACCGGCATCAGCATCATGCAGATAGACGCGGGCTTGGACACCGGCCCGGTGCTGGCGCGCGCGCAAATTCCCATTCGTGATTCCGACACCGCGCAAACCCTGCACGACCGCCTGGCCCAACTCGGCGCCCAAACCCTGGTGACCACGCTGGAAAAACTGGAACGCGCCAACGTGCGCCCGCAACCCCAAGACGAGGCCTTGGCCTGCTATGCCCGCAAACTTCGCAAAAATGAGGCGCCCATTGACTGGTCGCAGTCTGCGCTCACCCTGCACCGCAAGGTCCGCGCCCTGAACCCCTGGCCGGTGGCCAGCACCACGTTCAAGGGTAAGGGGTTGCGACTGTGGGAGGTGGGACCCCTCGACACGGCGGCGGGCACGGCAGCGCCCGGCACGGTGCTGTCCGCCCAGGCCGGCGGGATCCAAGTCCAGACGGGGGAGGGGATATTGACCGTCACCCGGCTGCAAGCAGAGGGCGGCAGGCCGCTGGCGGCCGCGGATTTCCTAAACGGCACTCCCATGGCGCCCGGCGACCGTTTGGAGTAAAGCAGCGACACCCATTCGAACGGGCGCGTCCGCAGGAGTGTGGCCCTGTCCGAAGCGCGGGGGTAAGCTGTTGTACACCATCCGTATCAATGCCGACGGGCAAAAATGGGACATGGAACCGAAGCGGAATTCGACTTGCTGCCACGCACCGCGGGCCGATGCGCCGGGCTAAAGTTAAAGAAATGGGGATTTATGGTGCCGCTGTATAAAAAACTCCTGCTGTTTGCCGCCTTGACCATGGCGATCGCGGCCAATTCGGCGGCGGCGGAGTTCAAAGTGGCCGACGTCACGCCGAAACTGGACGCGGCGGCGCTTTCGCTTGCCGGCAGCCTGGATCTCGGTCTCACGCCCAAGGTGGAAGAGGCGTTAAGCAAGGGGATACCCATTGAAGTGATTGTGGACATGCGGCTTTACCGGCAACGCGCATTTTTGTGGGACGAGAACGTTGCCGAGTGGACGCTCAGGCGCCAGATCCGCTATCACGCGCTCTCGGGCCAATACCTGGTCAGCGACGTCCAGGAATGCCCGAGCGAGACGGCCGCGCTTTCCCCTACATCTTTTTCCGAGACGCAGCCCTCCAAGGAAACGCAAGCGGATACCAAGCCCGCGGGCGCCGACTGCGTCGTCGGTACCGATGGACCGGTGCTCTCGGAGATGCGTGAAAGCCTGACCTCCCTCAGCGAAGCGTTGAAACAACTGGGCTCCTTGAACGAACTGAAACTGCCCCTGGAGCAAACCCTGACACCGGAAGAAGATTATTCTCTGAAACTTCGCGTCAACCTCGACATCGAGGCGCTCCCGGCCCCGCTCAGGCCGGTTGCCTACACCTCGCTCGCCTGGCATCTCAACAGCGGCTGGACCACATGGAAAGTGCAACCCTGAAACGCTATCTCACCGGCATCACGCCGCTCACGGTGCTGTCCGTGCTGCTGCTCGCGGCCCTGTTAATGATGAACGCCGCGACCCAGAATTCAGCGGTCTTCGGGCGTCTGTATTCGCCGCTGCTGCTCATCAACATCCTCGGCATTATTCTGCTGCTCGCGTTGATCGCGTTGAATCTTTTTCACTTGATAGCGCAGTACCGTGCCCGTATCCTGGGATCGCGCCTGATGCTGCGACTGCTGGTGGTGTCCGTCATCCTGGCCGTGGCCCCCGTATCCATCGTGTTCTTTTTCTCCATCCAAACCTTGAATCGCGGCATCGACAACTGGTTCGACGTCAAAATCGAACAGGCCATGAACGACGCCCTGCTGCTCGGACGCACGGCGCTTGAAGCGACCAAACAGGATCTGCTGAAAAACACAAAGGACATGGCGGTGGAACTGGAACTCAGCTCAAACAAAGCGGTGCTGCCCTTGCTGAATTACCTGCGCGAAGAATACGCGGTAACCGAGATCACCCTGTTCACCCAGGACGGAAGAATCATCGCCTCCAGCAGCCAGGAGGATTTGGGCGCCGGCACCCTGGTGCCGGATCGGCCGACGGAGGCCATTTTCACCCAAGTCCGCCAAAGACAAACTTACGCCAACCTCGATGCCGTCAGCCACACCGGATTAAGGCTACGCGTGGTGGTCCCGGTCTATTCGCGCGAGGTGGGCGCGCCGATCCGCATTTTGCAGGTGCTGCAAACCCTGCCTCCCCGCTACGCCAAACTGGGCGAGAGCGTGCAATCGGCCTATGCCGAGTACCAGAAACTGCTTTATCTGCGTGGTCCGCTGAAATTCGGTTTCACCCTGACGCTGAGCCTCGTGGCCCTGTTGGCCATGCTGATCGCGGTCTCGGCGGCGATCTTTTTCGCGCGCCGCCTGGTGGCGCCCATCAGGGAACTGGCTGAGGGAACCCGGGCCGTCGCCCGCGGCGATTACCGCAAACAGATTCCCGTCAAGACCCACGATGAAATCGGCGTTCTGGTGCAGTCATTCAACGTCATGACGCGCCGGATCCATCGCGCCCAATCACAGATCAAGCACAGTCAGCGTGAAGCCGAGATGCAGCGCACGTATCTTGAAACGGTTCTGACGCATTTATCCTCCGGCGTGTTATCGTTCGATCAACAACATGTTTTACGCACGCATAATGCCGCCGCCGATCAGATCCTCGGGGTCGATCTTGAGGCCGGCACCGGCAAGCCGCTTTCCTGGATGGGTAAAACGCATGCGTCCCTGCAACCGTTCGTGGAAGCCATCGACAAGGCCATTGCCTCCGTGCAGACCGAATGGCAGGTGGAGGTGACGCTCACCGGGCAATCCGGACCCCGAACCCTGCTCGTACGCGGCTCCCTGCTGCCGGGCCCACGGGGCAAACACGACGGCTATGTGGTGGTCTTCGATGAAATGACGGCGCTCATCCAGGCGCAGCGTGCGGCCGCCTGGGGTGACGTCGCGCGGCGCATGGCTCACGAAATCAAAAATCCGCTGACGCCGATCCAGCTTTCCGCGGAACGCATCCGGCACAAGTACCTGCGCAAACTGCCGGACAAAGAACGCCAGACATTGGACCGCGCCACGCGCACGATCGTTGAGCAGGTCGAATCGTTGAAATCGATGGTGAACGCGTTCTCGGATTACGCGCGCCCGGCCCTGATGCAAACCACACCGATCAATCTCAACGATCTCATCCGCGACGTGGTCGAACTCTACAAAAGCGAACGACACCCCTCCATCACCGGCACGAAACAGGCCGCCGATGAGACGGTCACGCTGCGCGGTTCGAATACGAAGGTCGGCGACATCGACACGCTGCCCTCGCCGGTATCCTTGAAACTGGATCTCGACCCTGATCTGCCCCGGATCACGGCGGACCCCGGGCGCCTGCGCCAGGTGTTGCACAACCTGTTGCTGAACGCGAGAGACGCCCTTTCCGGCAGGACCAAACCCGTTATCAGCATTTCGACGCGCGGCATTCACGCGGATGAACAGCCTTACGTGGAGCTTGTTGTGCGGGACAACGGTCCGGGGTTTCCCGAATCGCTGATGGAGCGCCTGTTCGAGCCGTACGTGACCGACAAGGAAAAGGGCACGGGGCTTGGGCTCGCCATTGTCAAAAGAATCGTCGAGGAGCACGGGGGCTCCATTCAGGCCGAAAACATAAAGAAGGGCGGCGCCGGCATTACAATCCGTCTTCCCGTAAACAGGGCCGCGGCGGGGGCGGCGGATGAATCGAATAATCATTTTAATATGCAGGAACGCGAAGACACGCGAAAGGCAAAATCAAAACGCACGGCAAGGGCATCGCGCGGTAACCCGGCGCGCACGGAGAAACACGCATGAGCGGGCGGCCTGGAACTGGAACCGAATTGGATACACAAGGCGCGCCGGAAGAAAACACCATGCGCAAGGAACGCCTCGCGCCGGGCTACATCCTGGTCGTCGACGATGAGCCCGAGATTCGACGGCTGGTGCAGGAGATCCTCGAAGACGAACACTACAAGGTGGTCACCGCGGAAAATGCCGAGCAGGCGCGTGAAATCTACGCCGCCGAGCGGCCCGACCTCGTCCTGCTGGACATCTGGATGCCGGGCACCGACGGCATCACCTTGCTGCGGGAATGGTCGACATCCGATGAACCCATGTCGCCGGTGGTGATGATGTCGGGACACGGCACGGTTGAGACCGCGGTGGAGGCCACGCGCCTTGGGGCGTACGATTTTATTGAAAAACCGGTGTCCATGGGCAAGCTCATGGTGACGATTGAGCGCGCCCTGGAAAACGCCAAGCTGCGCCGCGAGAACCTGCGCCTGAGGGGCCAGACCAGACCGGCGACCTTCCTGATCGGGAAAAGCCGGCTCATGCAACAGTTGCGCGAGCAGATAGAACGCGTCGCGGCGACGGACGCCTGGGTGCTTATCACGGGGGAGCCGGGAAGCGGCAAGGCCGCCGCCGCGCGCTATCTGCATCACCACAGCCCGCGCCGCGACGGTCCATTGGTGGAGGTCAGCCTGGCGGCCATCCCTTCGCAGCACCTGGCCATGCGGCTGTTCGGCAGCGAGCAAGGCGGCACGGTAACCACCGGGAGCCTGGAAGAGGCCAACGGCGGCACGATGGTGTTGCACGAAGTCGGCGACCTTGACCTCGCCACCCAGGGGCACTTGGTGGGCGTCTTCCAGGAAAGGCATTTTGTCCGCGTCGGCGGGCGCGACCCCGTGGCCCTGGACGCGCGCATCATCGCCACCAGCGACCAGGACCTGCAAAAGGCGGTATTGGGCGGCCGTTTTCGCGAGGATCTTTACTACCGCTTGAACGTCGTGCCGCTGCACATCCCGGCACTGCAGGAACACCGCGAGGACGTGCCGGAACTGGCCAATTTTTACCTTAACTGGCTGGTGGACAACGAGCGGCTGCCGTACCGGAAATTCACCACCGGCGCCCTGAACGCGCTGCGCAATTACTCCTGGCCGGGAAACGTCCGGGAATTCGGCAACACGGTGCAGCGCCTGCTGATCCTCAGCCGCGGCGAGGAAATCACCGAAACCGAGGTCGAGCAGGCACTCGACGGCAAGTCCGAGGCCACCGGGGAACACATGTCCTCCGCCCTGTTTAACCTGCCGCTGCGCGCCGCGCGCGACCAGTTCGAAAAGGCCTATCTGGTGCGCCTGCTGCAACAAACCGGGGGCAATGTCGCCGAGGTCGCGCGGATCTCACAAATGGAACGCACCCATCTGTACCGCAAGCTGAAAAACCTGGGGATCAACCCGAAGACGATCAAGGAGTAGCGACGGAGCCGCTACTTTTACATACCCGCATTTCGAACTAAGCTTAGCGCACAATGAAAATAATCATTCTGGGTGCCGGTCAGGTCGGTTCCTCCGTAGCCGAAAACCTGGTTCACGAGAACTATGACATTACCGTTGTAGATACAAACTCCAATCGCCTGAAGGACCTCCAGGACCGGCTGGACCTGCGCACCGTGGTGGGCAACGGCGCCCACCCCAACACCCTGCTTCAGGCCGGCGCCGAGGACGCCGACATGATCCTGGCGGTGACCAACAGCGATGAAACCAACATGGTCGCCTGCGAAATCGCCTACTCGCAGTTTCATACGCCGACCAAGATCGCCCGTATCCGCGCCGCCGAATACCTCTCGCACCCGGAAATATTCACCCAGGAAAACATCCCGGTCGACGTGATCATCAGCCCGGAGCAAATCGTCACCGATTACATTCAACGGTTGATTGAATTCCCCTCGGCCTTGCAGGTGCTCGATTTCGCCGGCGGCCTGGTGCGCCTGGTGGCGGTGCGGGCAAACCCCGGCAGCCCGCTGGTCGGACATGAAATCAAAACCTTGCGCCAGCACCTTCCCAAGGTCGAAACCCGCGTCGCCGCCATTTACCGCCGTGACCGCGCCATCGTCCCGGAAGGCGACACCGTTATTGAGGCGGACGACGAGGTATTCTTTATCGCCGCCCGGAAACACATACGCTCGGTCATCAGCGAGCTGCGAAAATTCGACAAGCCCGGCAAGCACGTCATGCTCGCGGGCGGCGGCAATATCGGTCGCCGGCTCGCGCGCGCCCTCGAGGAAAATAATTATTCGATCAAGTTGATTGAACATAATCCGGAATGCGCCCGTCTCGTGGCCGAGGAACTGGACAAAACCGTGGTGCTGCTGGGCGACGCGGCCGACGAGGAATTGTTGATCAAAGAGGGCATTGACGACATCGACACCTTTTGCGCCCTTACCAACGACGACGAGGCGAACATCCTCTCCGCCATGCTGGCGAAACGCCTCGGCGCGCACCGCGTCATGTCGCTCATAAACCGCGCCGCCTACGTCGACCTGGTGCACGGCAGCGGCAACATCGACATCGCCATCTCACCCCAGCAGACCACCATCGGCAGTCTCCTGGCCCACCTTCGCCGCGGCGACGTGGTCGCGGTGCATTCGCTGCGGCGCGGCGCGGCCGAGGCGATCGAGGCCGTGGCCCACGGCGACACCCATACCTCGCGCGTCGTCGGACATGCGATCGGTGACATCGACCTTCCAAAGGGAACCTCCATCGGCGCCGTCGTCCGCGACAAAAGCGTCTTGATCGCGCACCACGACACCGTCATCGAGCCGGATGATCACGTGATTCTTTTCGTGGTGGACAAAAAACGCATCCCCGATGTGGAGCGGTTGTTTCAGGTGGCCTACACCTTTCTTTAATTCATGCAATTCGCCGTTATTCAACGCGTCGTCGGTCTGTTGCTGATCTTGTTCAGCACCACGCTGCTGCCCGTCATGGCGGTGTCCCTGTTTTACAAGGACGGCGTGATTAACGCCTTTGTCCAGGCTTTCGTCATCACGCTTGTCACCGGCTTGGTGTTGTGGCTGCCGGTCCACCGCAAGCGCCGGGAAGTACGCGTGCGCGACGGTTTTATTATCGTCACGTTGTTTTGGACCGTGCTCGCGTTGTTCGGCGCCCTGCCGTTTGTCATCGCCGACAACCCGCGCATGATGTTTACCGACGCCTTCTTTGAATCCATCTCCGGGCTGACCACCACCGGCGCGACCGTGCTCTCCGGCATTGACGACCTTCCCCGCTCAATCCAGTATTACCGTCAACAATTGCAATGGTTGGGGGGGATGGGCATCGTGGTACTGGCGGTCGCCGTCATGCCGATGCTGGGGGTGGGCGGCATGCAATTGTACCGCGCGGAAACGCCGGGCCCGATCAAGGACACGAAACTCACGCCGCGCATCACGGAAACCGCAAAGGCCCTGTGGTACATCTATTTGGGCCTGACCGTCGCGGCCGCCCTGGCCTACTGGCTCGCCGGCATGGATTTGTTCGACGCGATCGGGCACAGCTTTTCCACCATCTCGATCGGCGGCTTTTCCACGCACGACCAGAACATGGGTTATTTCAAAAACCCATGGATCTACGCCGTAGCGATCGTATTCATGCTACTGGCGGGCCTTAACTTCGCGCTTCATTTCCACTCCTGGCACCGCAGAAGCCTCAAGCCCTATTTTGCGGATGCCGAGGCGAAGACGTATTTCGTCATCATTTTCCTGGTGGTCGCCATCAGCGTCATTGTTCTTATCGCTACGCGGTCTCATGCCGATTCGGGAGAGGCCGTGGTGCACGGCATCTTCCAGGCGGTCTCCATCGCGACCACCACCGGCTATACCACCAGCGGGTTTCACTGGTGGCCGCTGTTTCTTCCGGTGCTCCTGATGACGGCCAGCTTTATCGGCGGATGCGCGGGCTCCACCGCCGGGGGAATGAAGGTGATTCGCGCGCTGCTTCTTTATAAACAGGGCATGCGCGAGATCTTTCGCCTGATTCATCCCAACGCCGTGATCCCCATCAAGGTCGGCGGCAAACCCATGCCGGACCAGGTTATCAGCGCGGTGTGGGGGTTCTTTTCCCTGTACGTGGTGAGCTTCACGCTGTTATCGCTGGCCATGACCGCCACGGGCATCGACTTTATCACCGCCTTTTCCGCGGTGGTCGCGTCCATGAACAACCTCGGTCCCGGCCTCGGTGAGGTCAGCACAAACTACGCCGGCATCAGCACCGCCGGTAAATGGATCTTGAGCTTCGCCATGCTGCTCGGACGTCTGGAACTCTTCACGCTCCTGGTGTTGCTGACGCGCAGCTTCTGGCGCGGATAATGACGAATCTGATCGACCGTCTCGAAACCATGCTCGCCCGCGGGCAGGATAACGCCCTGGTGCGTTACGGCCTGGGCGGCGAATATATAAAGAGCAAACAATTCGACAAGGCCGTCGCGCATCTTCAAAAAGCAGTGGAACACGACCCCAAGTATTCCGCGGCGTGGAAATTATTGGGCCAGGCCCTGACCGGCGCCGGACACAAACAGGAAGCAATCAACGCCTACGAACAAGGAATTCGCATCGCCGAAGAGAAAGGGGACAAACAAGCGGCGAAGGAAATGGAAGTTTTTCTCAAACGGCTACGGAAGTAGCCGTATCCTTTTCTAACTTAACTTCGAATACTAGCGGGGTTCCGCCCCCGCACGACGGGTTCATTTTCTTTGCTTGCCCAAAGAAAACGAACCAAAAGAAAGGCACCTCTGGTCTGCGCCCGCAAAAATCGCGGGTTCCCTCGCGCCAGCGGTCACCTCAGAGGGTGCGCACACGGCACCTCCCTGTGCCGGGTGCGCACGCGCGGGATCCCTCCCGCGCCCCTTCGGGCCTGCACTTCGGCTTCCCTCGGCGCTCGGCTTGACCAAGGGCGAAAAAAACAAAACTCAATACTTCGCGGTACGGCTTTCTTGTGCATACGCTGCCATTGGACCAATCAATACCCGTTTAACAACCTTCGGCGCATCTACGGGGACTTGAAAAATTTACTTCAGTGGTTCTTCTATTCAGATGGGAGAGAAAAAAGGAACTATCACTTTGCCTCCCTCAGCTAGAACTGTACGTCGATAACTCGACCATCGGATACCTGGCACAGTCCAACGCCCCCGCTCGTCATTCCTATCACTGGATCGGCAATGCGGAATCTGCATCGCATCGTGTGGCCTCGGTCGCCAAACAAAACGGCCTCATTGTTACCACTAAACGTGCTAACAGCCCCGAATGCTGATGCCGATGCGGTCGCCGATCCAGACCATGCGGTGCCGAAGCCAGAGCCAACTGAAACACTAGATTGATAAACATGTTTGCCCTGAAACTGCTCACCGTCTACGAGTACAACCTTCAGCGTTCCATGTGCCATTCCGGTTTCTGTGAAATCGAATCTTACGACCTCACCGCTCGTCCGCATCATGCCTTGCATAGTACCTGCACATCCACTAAGAATCGTTGCCGCAAGCACAGAGCCAAGAACAATTCTTTTGTGAGAAAAAAAGGTAACCCCCCTTTTCCATGAACAGTCCGCCATTTTATGTTCTCCTCAATGTCGTATTAGATGCCATATTTATTTTGTAGGTGGAAATCGACACCTTTAATAAGCCTCTTAACAAGTTGGCGTGTTAAAATCACGTTAGGTAAATGATATGTAGCCCCTGTCTCTCGATACTCAAATCGTTTACTGAGGTAGTCAAAGTTCAATACTCGAACGATCCCGGTATGTGTAGCATTTAGTCCGACTAAGGGTCCTATCCCTTCCGTTTTTGCAGCTCTCAATAATGCAGTAAGATCGTGCCCAAATGTTCGCGACTTTAATTCTTTAATACTGGTACCTTCAGAAAGTAGAAAGCTTTTAAGCACAAGCTCGATCGTCCGCCCCCAGAGAAAGTACTTAGGCAACGGGTCAGAAAGTTTCTTCATGTGCACAACCTCTGCAGCAGCAGAGAACGCTACCGCGTGAGTATGAAGACCTCTAGGTGTTGTAGAGTTTTTCACCATTGGCAATATCTGGACTACTTTCCAGGTTGTTTTACGGAATAGCGGTTGCAAGTACAGTAGAAGTATATATTTTTCATAAAGTTAGCGTCATTATTTAGAAACGGATAGGCTTGGATATGTAG
>WGFP01000010.1 GCA_015492195.1 Acidiferrobacterales bacterium | reverse complement strand
GTTTTACGTTTGTGCTTGCGACGGCGTCCTGATTTGGACCGGCTGCCGCTGCTGCGGGATTTTGCACCGGACTTGCCCTTTTTTTCCGGCAACGTATCGAGCAATTGCTGATCGGCGCGGAAGATGGCGGCACAGTTTCCGCAACGGACCAGACCGTCACGCGCTTGGAGCTGCGTCTCTTTCAGTTTAAAAATCGTTTTGCATTCCGGGCACTGGGTATACATTTTCAGAAAGAGTCGTCTTTTGAGCGTGGTTTTGCCGCCGGTAACGGCTAAAAATTTTATTGTTGGCAACCGCCAAGGCAAGCAGGACGTGTCTTAAAAATACCCCCGTGTGTTGACGGTTCAAGGGGTGCTGAGTTTCTTCTCAAGAAAATGGATGTTCACTCCGCCGGCGATAAACGCGGCGTCATTCATGATTTCCTGGTGCAGCGGGATATTGGTTTTGACGCCGTCCACGACCATTTCTGAAAGCGCGATGCGCATGCGCGCCATCGCCATCTCGCGCGTTTCCCCGTAAGCGATCACCTTGGCAATCATGGAGTCGTAGTAGGGCGGAATCGTGTAATTGTTGTAGATATGGGAATCCACGCGGATGCCGGGACCGCCGGGGGGGTGGTATTGGGTAATGCGCCCCGGCGAAGGAATAAAACTGCGCGGATCCTCGGCATTGATGCGGCATTCCATCGCATGGCCCCGAAGATTTATCTCTTTTTGCCGGAAGGACAGTGCTTCGCCGGAGGCGATCATGATCTGTTCCTTGACGATATCCACGCCGGTGACCATTTCCGTTACCGGATGTTCCACCTGGACGCGGGTGTTCATTTCGATGAAATAGAATTCGCCGTCCTGGTAAAGAAATTCGAACGTACCGGCGCCTTCGTAGCCGATCCTGCGGCAGGCCTCGGCGCAGCGCTCACCGATTTTGTTCCGTAATTTTTCCGGGATCCCGGGGGCGGGCGACTCTTCCACCACCTTTTGGTGCCGGCGTTGCACGGAACAATCGCGCTCACCGAGATGAACCGCGTTTCCGTGTTTGTCGGCCAGTATCTGAAATTCAACGTGACGGGGATTATCAAGGTATTTCTCCATATAGACCGTGCCGTTGCCGAAGGCCGCTTGCGCTTCGGATCGGGTAACGACGACGGAATTCAGCAGTGCCGCCTCCGTACGCACCACGCGCATGCCCTTGCCGCCGCCCCCGGCGGTGGCCTTGATGAGGACGGGGTAACCGATGCGCGCGGCCAGTTTCAAGGTCTCAGAATCGTTTTCATCCAGGGGGCCTTCCGAACCCGGCACGCAGGAAATTCCGGCCTTTTTCATGGTGCGGATGGCGGAAATTTTGTCGCCCATCAGGCGAATGGTTTCCGGGCGCGGACCGATAAAGATAAAGCCGCTGTTCTCCACCCGTTCGGCAAAATCGGCGTTTTCCGCGAGAAAGCCGTAACCGGGGTGTATCGCCTGGGCGTCCGTCACTTCGGCGGCGCTGATGACCGCCGGTATATTCAGGTAGCTGTCCGCCGCGCGCGCCGGGCCGATGCATACCGATTCATCGGCAAGCCGGACATATTTGGCTTCACGGTCGGCCTCGGAATGCAGGGCCACGGTCTTGATCCCGAGCATGCGGCAGGCGCGCTGGATCCGCAGCGCAATTTCACCACGGTTGGCTATCACGACTTTTTCTATCATGGATTAGCGGCGTGCCGGAGGCGTTATTCGATGATAAACAAGGGGTCGCCGTATTCCACGGGCTGTCCATTTTCCCTAAGGATGGCGCGGACCGTTCCGGCCTTGTCGGCCTCGATCTCATTGAGCATTTTCATGGCTTCGATGATGCACAGGGTGTCGCCGACGTTAACCTCGACCCCGACTTCCACAAAAGGGCTGGCGCCCGGTGAAGGCGCCCGGTAGAAAGTACCGACCATGGGTGAGGTGACGACGTGGCCCGGCGGCGCTGAGGCGCCGGTGTCCCGCTCCTCGCTTGTTGTTCCTCTTGACTGTGCCGGGGCAACCGTGCCTTTTGTGACCACCGTCTCCCCCACGGAGCTCGTTCGGCTGATGCGGATGGATTCTTCCCCCTCGTGGATCTCGATTTCAGCCAGGCTTGATTCCTCAAGCATTTCGATCAATTTCTTTACCTTGCGTATGTCCATGATGTCGGTCCTACTTTTTTAAGCGTTCGATGGCCGCGGCGAGCGCCAGCTCGTAGACCTGGGGCCCCAGGCCGCTGATCACGCCCACGGCCAGATCGGAAAAATACGAATGTTTTCTGAACGGTTCGCGCGCGTGCACGTTCGACAGATGTACCTCGATAAAGGGAATTTGGCTTGCCGCCAGGGAGTCGCGCAGGGCGACGCTGGTGTGGGTGTAGGCCGCGGGATTCAGGATGATGAAGGCGACCTGCTGTTTCATTGCCTGTTGCACCCGCTCCACCAATTCGTGTTCGGCGTTGCTCTGGTAGAAACTGATGTGATGGCCGGCGGCCTCGGCCAGACCCGCCAGGCGTTGGTTGATCTGCTCCAGGCCCGTGGTTCCGTAGTGATCCGGCTCGCGCTCGCCGAGGAGGTTCAGATTAGGCCCATTGAGTATCAGCAGCTCAGCCATGACGAGGGTCCGGCAGCGAATATTTGTGACGCACGCCGCTTGCGCGGCGTCCAATCGCGCTCCCGGCGCAATTGTCGGCCTGTGTTAGGGCCGGCATGGGCATGTGGGAAGTTTTCCCGGATTTCCCGTCGTTTTGCATAGATTTGTTGTTAACTTCGTACTTTTTATATTTTGCATGCTCTTACCCTGTTTGTCCAGGAAGGCAGCAAGTTAGCCGAAGTTTGCCGGAATTCGACTGAAGATCGGCTCAAATCAACAAAAATAGGAATTAGCCAGTAAACTAGGCAGGCGTAAGCAGGGGGATAATCAGCTTTTCAAGCTCGGAACGGGTATAGACCCCATGTTTGCGGGCAATGATTTCCCCGTTTTGGCTAATGATCACGCTGTATGGAAGGGAGCCATAGGAGTTACCGTAACGGGCCATGATTTTCAGTCCGGCCTCCGGCCCGATCAAAAGGGGATAATTGATTCCCATGTCGGCGCCGTAGGCGGCCACGTCTTCTTTTTTGTCAATGGCGACGCCGATGACCTGGAGACCGCGACCGGCGTATTTACGTTGCAGGTCGATAAGCAGGGGAATTTCCTCCCGGCACGGCGGGCACCAGGTGGCCCAGAAATTCAACACAATCACTTTGCCGCCCCATTCCGAGAGCCGGCGCGGTTTTCCTTCAAGGTCGGGAAGGGTGAATTCAATCAGGGTATCTGCCGTCGTTTGTGAGGCGGGTGTCGG
>WGFP01000009.1 GCA_015492195.1 Acidiferrobacterales bacterium | reverse complement strand
GGCGGTTTGGTGGCGCAAACGGTCACTTCGATCGCCGGCAGCTCCGAATGGTTTGAGCGAGGCTTTATTGCCTACACAAACCTTGCCAAACGCGAAATGCTCGGCGTCGAGACTGCGACGCTGGCGCGCTTCGGCGCGGTCAGCGAGCAGACCGCGCGCGCCATGGCGGAAGGGGCGCTCGCCCACAGCCATGCCCAGGCGGCGCTGGCCGTCACCGGCATTGCCGGGCCCACCGGCGGCACGCCGGAAAAACCCGTGGGGACCGTCTGGTTCGCCTGGGCCGGCAAGGCCGGTGAAACGGTTACCGCGAAACATGCGTTCCAGGGCGACCGGGACGCCGTGCGGCGCCAAGCGGTGCACGTTGCCCTGGAAGGAGTCCTGGAATTTCTAAAGGGGAACGGTCGCCGATAAAAGTCATTCTGTTGGAACCGCACGCCCATCCATGGGCACGTCCACCTAGATCGATTTAGGCGGGCGAATACGCGTGGAGCCGTTGAACGTCTGTACCGACAAGGAGGGCGGGCGCGGCAGCCCGATCGCGCCCAGGGCAAACAATAAGCGGGGTAATTTGTTGCTGCTCACCGTTAAGTGTGTCGCGAGGATCGTGGCTTTTACGCTGCGACGTGATATTTTAACTTGACTTCCAGCGGTAAAATCCCGGTTTTTGTTGATCTTACGCAATGTAAGAATCGCCATTCCCAGCGCCCAGAAACAAAATTTGCGAATCCCTTTCTCCCTTTTCGGAATCAGCAGGGTGTAGGCGAGTGCATTACGCAGATGCGCGTGCGCGACGGCGATCAATTTTTCGAGTCCGTTACTGAATGAATCAGGATCCCGGTTTTTGGCGAGGGTTTTTAAATCATACCCGCTTTCCTGGAATACTTTCTGAGGCAGCCAGCACGCCCCGCGTCTTTTGTCATCCCAAATATCTTTCAGGATATTCGTCATCTGAAGGCCTTGCCCGAAGGATACGGCAAGCTGCATCATTCTTTCCCTGTTTTTCCTGATATCGTCCGAATATTCGCAATAGAGTTCCGTTAACATTTCTCCGACCACCCCGGCAACGTAGTAACAGTAGCGGTCAAGATGGGCGAGGTCCTTAAGTCCACCGGGATATTTATTTTCCTGAAACATGGACATGCCGTTTGCCATAATACCTACGCAGCGCGACATCGCCGCACGTTGGTTTTCGGTAAAACCGCGCGTGATCCGGATCACGCGGGCCGTGTTTTTTATCAGGTCGCGTTCCGCTTCATTGGTATGACGGGATAAGCGGGGAAGGAGTTCGTTGGAAAACTCGTCGGGCGAGGCCTGACCGGAAATGACGCTGATAAATTTTTCCGAAAACTCACGCTTCTGTACGGCGGTTAGCGAGTCATCGTCCTCGATTGTGTCGACGATGCGGCACAGCAAGTAAGCGTTACCGACGGCTTTGCAGAGTGCGGGAGGAAGTTCAGGGATGGTCAGAGCAAAGGTGCGTGAGACGCCCTGCAAAATATAGTTCTGGTATTCTTCATCTGAAAGATGTTGGCTTTGGGTAGCTACCCATTTTGGCATGGTCAAACTCCCGTTGTAACGACGACCGGCCTCGTACGTGATGCGCCCATATTCCGAAAATCGATTTACTTTATATAACCGATGTCGTACATGGCCGCTTAAGGTTTTGATTCTACGCTGAGGTTTTTCAGGCTCCAAGCCGAAAACGCAACGGGCGACGCGATATTTTTGAATCAAGGGGGACAGCCATGATCTGTTTAAGCGATACAATCAATTATGGCGCTGTTTTTCGTGAAACAGCGATTTCGGAAGACGGAACGCCATGGTTTCTCTTGTGCCGTCGATCACCCTGGTTGTCTTGACGCCGAAGTCCCGCAACTTCTCGAGTATTTGTTGCACCAGAATCTCAGGTGTAGAGGCACCGGCGGTGATGCCGACCTTTGAGATGCCGGCAAACCACTCTTTGTTAAGTTCACTTTTATCATGAATCAGATAAGCCGGTAATTCGTGTTGTTTGCCGACCTCGCACAACCGGTTCGAATTGGAGCTGTTGCGGGCGCCCACCACCAGCAGCAAATC
>WGFP01000008.1 GCA_015492195.1 Acidiferrobacterales bacterium | reverse complement strand
GCAGTATATACATCGAATTCGTTTAAATACGCGTGGTCGTCCGTTACACGTATCATGGATTTATTCACGCTCTCTTTATCAACCATTCCTAATGTCTCTTTTTCGATGGTAAGCGGAACATAATGAAAATTATCCAGGGCGTCCGCCCATGAGCGACATAGGTTATGCAAATAATGGCCGCCTTTCTGAAACGCCATCCAGTATAAATGGATCGACTCGACCGCGTTCAACGCCATGGCGTGTTCCACGAGGCTTTTGATGGGCGCGAATCCGATGCCGCAGGCTATAAAAATTAGCGGTCTGTGTGAATCTTCGTGCAGAATAAAATCTCCCTTCGGCCCCTCGATGGATACGACGTCCGAACGCTTCAAGGTGTTGAACGCAAATTCGGAGAAACGGTTCCCGGGTTTTTTGCAGATGTGAAACTCGATATTTCTATCGTCGCATGGACAGCTTGCAACCGGAAAGTCTTCCGCCATGTCGCTTCCGGCCTGAAGCGTGACATCCTGGCCCGCCAGAAACCGCAGCCGATTGGTTCTGGGTGTCTGTAAATACAGCAATAACATGTCATCCGAAAGTCGCTCCAGGCGTTTCACCTTAGCCGATATATTCTGAAGCGGGATGTCCTTCACGCCTCCGGCTTCGGGGGCCTCGATCACCAAGTCGGTGACCGCCGTATTCGAGCACAACAGCACATGGCCCATGCCTTTCTCGGCCTCACTGATGACATAATCGTGGGGGCGGGTCTTCATGACCTGACCGGAGATGATCTTCGCCTTGCAAAAGCCGCAATTGCCGTTGCTGCACCTATAGTCCAGTGCAAGTCCCGCGCGCAGCGCCGCATCCAGTATGGTGTCGTTTCCTTCCACGAAAAACTCATGTTTACTGGGAAGCACTTGAACATGCGCCGCCATCATGCGAAGAAAACTGTCTTTCACAAGCAACGGTTGATGAGGATGGTCCACGCCTGACAGGCCTTTCTCCAGCTCATTCTCCAACCATAACCTGATGGAGCTAATGGCAGACCGAAATTGATCGCCAGCGGCTTTTTCTTCCAACTTGCTGAGCTTCTCATTTAGCTGGTCAAAAACGGTTCTGTATTTATCCAACAGGGCTTTCGTGCTTGCGTGTTCCTTGCTGAGTTCAGTCAACCGTGCCGCCAGTACATCTGCGTTGGGCAATAATTGTTCGTGATAACGGGTGGCCACGGAAGAGTCCCTGATAAACGTCATTCTCTCCAGTACCGTGTTATCCTCAAGACGGGCTTGCGGATAGACGCGCAGAAGATCGCTAGACGACACCTTCCCTTCGAAGGTGGTCAACTCGCCGTTTTTGATTTTTTTCTGAAGGGCCCCGCGCGTTACTCCGACGAGGCGCGCCGCCCTGGACAGTGTGAGAAGCTGGGACATCTCTCCTTTTATGGTGACCTCATTAAGCGATCTGAGTGATCACATCCCTTAACTTTTGTAGTGTTATTAGCGCGGAACCGCCAGGCTGAATATTACGCGAGAGGAGGCTTCGGGGTAAGCCTTCGGAAATCAGCGCCAGTCTTGCAGGGCCTTTTGCGCGATCTCATTGGTGGCGCGCGCCACCAATCCGCTCGTGGTCATGGTCACAGTATAGCGCGCACCGTCGGCCATGGGCATGTAGGTGGCACTGCCGTAAACGGCGTCCACCCAGGGTATCCACCCTTCATAAAGCCGCGCGACAGTCCAAATATCCAGCCCCGGATCTTCGCTCAGATTGTACACCGAGCGGGGGGCGGTCCGTTCCTGGGCGACATCACTGTAACGGCCGCTCAGACGGTCGAGCCGGTACATGGGATCCAGACCGAGCAAAAGGGCCACGCCGTGCCACTTCAGGACCCGGGCGTCGAGTTGCCAGGCGTCCCCATAAAGTTCGAACACCAAAACATTCTTGTCAGTTGGCGTAAGGCTTGCGCGAAACCGATTGGGCGCGAGAGACTCAAAATACACCTCGGCAACGGGTGTCTCGTACGTCAGCCGTTGGTAAGTGTACAGGTTGAGTGCAATCGCCCCCGCCAATGCCGCGGCCGTGAGCAACAATAAGCCGGTAAGCCCCTGCATGCTTCCCGTGAAAAGTTTGCGGCGCCATAAGCGACGCAGGCCCAGCACAAACAGGATGAGACCCAGAACCGCGATAACAGCGACAAGGACTTTAATTAACATTGATATCCGTCATATACGATAAGCATCCATTTCCACCTCTCCCACTTGCTTCCCCAGCAAAACCACCCTTCCCTGATAACGCCGCTCCCCGGCGCGGGTGAACTCGAAAAAATACAACCGGCAAAGCTGAACATGTCCCCGCTCGTTCCGGCGCAACCAGGCCTTCTTTTTCTCAACCGTGTCGTCCAGAAACTGGACCTCCGCTTGCGAACAGGCTTCCCGGCCGGCCCTGCGGGCAAGCTCCTTGGCGCGAATGCCGTCCCACCAATACCAAACCGAGAGGCCCACCGCCAATAATAAAATAACATCTCCCATTGCCAAACCTTCACGGTGCACGTTTCGGGACAGCGCCGGCTACGGCCGGAGGAAGTCCTCCACCACGGCGCGTCGCCACTCGGCGGAAACCACTTTCCACGCGCCGTCTTCGGTCACGAACACAATATCAAACCGGTGCAGGTCGGCACGGATGCGGGGGAGTTCCTGCATGGAGGAAATCGGTTGCCCGGCCATGGCGACAAACACGGTGGCTTCCGCGCGCTTGGGTTGTGGAAACCTGATCGCTTGAGTCCGCGTAAGGAGATGGATGGATTGGTTGCGCAAAAAATAATATCTGATAATCCCCTCGATGGTCCGCTTGTCACGTCCCTCGCTGTCACGGTAGCGCTCTGAGATAAACTCCCTCAATACCCCGCTATGCTTGTTCTCCGCGGCGGATTCCGCCTCCTTTATCAGCTTGCGTACTTGCGCCTCGGGCGTTTCGGCGTCCTGCGCACAGGACAAGACAAATACCGGAATCAGTATTGCCAAAATGCGGAGCGGTTTTATCACGATCAGCCGCCTGTTTATTTTCTTACGATAACCTGATCGGCCGTGATCGCATTGGCGCATTTCCGTCCGCTTTCAAAATCCCGGATATTCGCCAACGTAACGTGGGCGATGTTCCGGAGCGCCTCCTCCGTAAAGAAACCCTGGTGTCCCGTGATCACGACATTAGGGAAGGTCAGCAATCGTTCAAAAACGTCGTCTTGGATGATTTCATTGGACAGATCCTGGAAAAACAAATCGCCCTCCTGCTCGTAGACATCCAGACCCAGATAGCCGATCTTACGCGATTTCAACGCGGAAATGACCGCCTTGGTGTCAATCACCGCCCCGCGGCTGGTGTTAATCAGCATGACACCGTCCTTCATCCTGTTGATCGCCTCGGCATTAATTATATGGTGGGTCTCGGTCGTGAGCGGACAATGCAGGGTGACGATATCGGAATTGCCGAAGAGTTCCGAAAGCGGAACATATTTGACGCCAAGCTCAAGGCATTCCGGGTTCTGGACGGGGTCGTGGGCGAGCACCCGGCACCCGATACCTGCAAGTATCCGCGCCAGTACCGCGCCGATCTTTCCGGTACCGATGATGCCCACGGTCCGGCCGTGCAGGTCAAATCCCAGCAATCCCTCTAACGAGAAATTCCCCTCTCGGATACGGGCGTATGCCTTGTGAAACTTGCGATTCAAAGTCAACATCAGGCCGACAGTGTGTTCCGCGACGGAATACGGAGAATAGGCCGGCACGCGTACCACGGAGAGCCCCAACTTGCCCGCCGCCTCCAGATCCACGTTGTTAAAACCGGTACAACGCAATGCGATCAGACGTGTTCCATTCCGGGACAATACACGTAAAACCTTGGCATTCAATCCATCATTGACAAAAACACACACCGCGGGAAATCCGGCGGCCAGGTTTTCAGTCCCGGCGGCCAATGGACATTCAAAAAAGGTTAGTTCATGGCCGAAAGTGGAATTGGCCTTGTTGAAGAATTCTCTGTCGTAGGATTTTGTGCTGTATACGCCGACTTTCATGCCATAAGCCCGAATATCAGAAACAGAGGAGCGAAAGCAGAATGATTATTATGTATCCGGTGGTGGTTTCGGCAGGCCCGCCAGTTTGCAGAGTTCGTGCACCGGATCGCTGGGAAACAGTTTGTAAATAAATTTCTCATAGGCCTTTTTGTCATGAAAATGCAGGCCGTTTTGTTTGCCGAGTCGTAATACAAGATCGCGCATTGTCGGATTTCTAAGTGTTTCCCTATAGAAATCTCGGAAATATAAGATCAAGCCCCAGTGTTCGTCGAAGAGCTCGATGCCGTCGATTTCCGCCATCTTGGCAACGAATTCCTCACTCCAGTCATCTAAATTACGCAGATAACCCTGTTCATCCGTCTCGACAGTCTTTCCATTTATTTCAATATTCATAAAAAAAGAATCGCGCCGGCCAATCCATTTATCAATGCGCCCTCAAAACGGCAACGGCAAGCAGCGCCCAGGCAATGATGAACGCCGCACCGCCGATCGGTGTGACGGCCCCGAATCCGCGTATCCCACTTAGACTTAAGGTATAAAGACTGCCGGAAAAAATAATGATGCCGGCCAGCATCAGCCAACCCGCCCCCTTGAGCCAACCCGACACGGGAATTTGCGCGGCCACAAGGCCGATGATCAGCAATCCGACAGCATGATAGAAATGATATTGAATGCCGGTTTGATAAACCGCCATCATCTCTTGAGGCAACCTCGCCTTTAACGCATGCGCGCCGAAAGCGCCCAACACAACGACCAGAAGCGCGTTGATGGCGCCGAGGAATAAGAATAACTTTGCCGTCAGAGGCATGTTTTACGTTATACCACCAGACTTAGGCTGTAGAGCGATTCACGCTGGAACCAGCGGCTACTTTCCAGCCTCACCGGACCAGTTATACCCCTGAACAATGCCCCGATTATCAAACTTGATTTGCAGAATTTTGATGGAGGCATCCACCATGTTGGGCAGCCGGCCTTCGCCGTAATAGTAGGTCCATTCGTCATACTTCTTGCCGCTCGTGTCGAGCACCACGCCGGTGCTGGCCGGCGCGCCGAGCCAACCGCGTATCTGGGCCTGGGTCGTCACACCACGTTGTACCTTGGATGCAAAAGTGCGCAAATCAAAATCGCGGCCCATCTGAACCGTGCTGCAGGCCGTTAACGTCAGAACCAATCCTAAAACCGGTAAAATCAACCGCCTCGTCGTCATCTTATTCCTCCTTGATCAAAAAAACTGCCTTAATTATCCATCAAAATTTTTTTAATGGATAATGCAAGGAGTTTGCAAGCGGATCATGCTGCGATCCGGGCAGACAAACGGTTCTTATTTTCCCCTCAGACGGACAAGCAACACCGATTATGAAAAATGAACGCTATGATATAAAAATGTCGCTCTTGTCAGGATCAACAAGCGTTCGACAGGTGGAAATTCATTAATCCTACGATGGTTCTGATCCAGCCGTCCGCCCGACCGTGTATGTACTCTACGCCGTCCCGCTTCCTGTATTTGAGATTTTCGCTGTCTTTATACCGGATCTTCACAAGTTCGCTGTCGTAAGTGACATCCACGGCAAGCATGTGTCGGCGAACGTAGATTCTCCCTACTATATGCCCTTTACCCTTGTTGATCGCGGCCCAGCCTTTGTCGGCCAGCGCCCGGCGAATTGCTTTATTAATCTTCTTATGGCTCATCTTACAAGGAACCTCGATATCGGGCTGAGATATGGGTACCACCCGCGCCGCCTGCACGGCGGGAGAAACGGACAACATAGGCACCAACATAACCATCAATAAGATAATGAATTTTTTAATCATTTTTATTTCTCCTGCATTTTCTTCGACGTACAAATCACGTGCGGTCACCGGACATAATATACACCCCGACTATCCCACAGTTTTACATCCATTTCAGCATAGAAAATAATACATGTTGTCCGTAGGAGCTTCAAACGTCCGTACAACATATGTATGAAAGTGGGTAAGAAGGAGCAAACCATTCTGCTGATGAAACAAAAAACCATCAGGCAAGCAAAGAAAACGGTCACCCACCATAATCAAACAAGGAAAGTTCATGTCCTATAAATCACAAAAAGGACCCTATCATTGGAACCACCGACAAACAATACTGCCGGTTTTCGTAGTCGTGTTGTTTTTATCGTCGGAAATTGTATTTGCCCTGGAATATGTTCCGGCGACCAAAAGAATCGGGGTATTATCCGTAATGGGTGACTACGCGCGCCTGACCGGGCTCGGGATGGGTGCATACGACTGGCGAATGGGTGCCAAAAGGGATGTACTCAAGAGAATGAACGCCAGCAACTGGCAGATAGATGCATATGTCCACAACGAGATCTCGGCATATCTTAGAGCCAATACTCCCTATGAACCATCTATTGCAACCATTGAACCGAAAACACTTGGGAATATTTTCGATTGGCGTGGAGATCTGCATCCCGAGGGCGGAGGCACTCTCGCCAAGCTGGTCAATAACTCTGACATCAAATTTCTTTTGTTGATCGCTCCTACAACGTACCAGAATATAAGTTTCATTCACCTTGGAAAATATCACGTACCAATTAAAGGAAAAAAGTTCTACGGATATGGATCGTTCTATTACAAAGGGGGCGACATGTCGGTTTATGTCCTTGCAGCGGCATATCTAATTAATATTTCGACGGGAGAAACTAAGTTTCGATCATATATAGGCTGTCAACAACGTATTAAACTTGGAACACGGCCGCTGCGAGACGCGGAAAAAAAGAAGATTTTCAAATATGTGACCGAGGGCATTAATGATCAGGATGTAATAACTTTTTTTCGGGAACGGATATTCGCGCCGACTATAAGTGAAAAGACAAAAAAGGAAATAATTGAAAAATATGAGGAATGGAATACAGACGAAAACTCGGATGATTATGCAGCGGAACTAGAAACCATGTTGAACCCGGTACATCATACGATTCATACGTTCAATAAGATTTCAGAAATGGACCGACAGAAAATCGGGAACAAAATAAAAACATGCATGAACAAACCCTTAAAAGAAGCCGTCCTAAATCTAATAACCAGAATAAAATAAAAAAACATTGTTTTATGGTTGAGTCATATATACGACATTTACTTTGAACTCTGATTATAAAAAAGGAGGGAAAACGTGAAATTACTTGGATGTTTCTCATTAGCAGGGCTGTTGTTATTTTCCACGGCAATAAATGCTGAGGTAGCGATTAATTTAAGCAAATGCGGGAGCCTTGATACAGAAACGTTTAAAACAATCGCCAAAACCGCGATGAGCCGTCGGCATTGGCAGGTGGAGGAAGAAAGCGCTAACTCGATTATCGGAGGTTTGAAAGACTACAAGGCCGAAATTACCATGGAGAATCCCACTAAGATTGTAATCCGGTTTCTGCCTGGGTTTGCCCATAGAAAAGAAAATTGGCTTTGGAATCTTAGAAAAGATTTCTTAGATGAGCTGACCAGATAACTACGAGATACGCTTTAGTAGCGACTCGTTGGCGGTCAATCGGGCCCAAGTGCTGCCCACCACAAACCAATGCAGGTAATAGGCCTCCTGTAAAAGGCGGAAAAATACGCGCGCGTTAAAACGCAATTTTTCTTCCGCGGCACACAGGGTATGCGGAATGGCAAGACTGGTCGCTATCGCGCGGCTTCGTGCCAAGTGGTAGCGGCTGGTAATGAGTACCGTATGTTTCTCATCCATGCCTGCGAGCAGGGTACGTGCCTGCCGCAGATTCTCTAAGGTATTGTTGGACTTGTCTTCCACCAACACTTGGGATGACGGGATACCGCGTGCAACCAAGTACTCTCTCCCCTTATGCGCCTCTGATTCTCCACCAATTTCTTTGCCGCCCCCCAGAACTAGAATGTAACAATCCGGATTTTCCTTCCGTAAAACCGACGCCCTGTTGAGCCGCTGCGCATAATCATCTGCAATCGCCCCATTTCGCAGGCGCATCCCCAATACCAAGAACCAACGGGAGCGTGAGCTTGTGGCAGGCGTCCCCTGCGCCACCGTGTATACCTGGAACAGTTGCCACAGCAATGAAAACCCGGCCGTCATCGCAATAACCAGATTGGAAAGCGTCAGCATGGCCACACCGGAGAACCCGATATGCCGCGAAATTGTATGCCACGCTTGATGTTTTTCAGGTTTCCGAGGATAAGACACGCTTAGATGAGTCTAGGCCACGTAGATGCCTTCGACTTCCACCAGCAAATCGCTTCGACAAATGTCGCCCCGTAAATAAAGGATGGGCGTCGTTTCTCCCAGCTCTCGCACCAGTATCTGCCGAACCAACGGAAAATCTTCGGCCCGGCGAATATAGACCTTGAAAAGGGATTCCACGGCGTCCGCTTGAAAATCCACCCCCTCGGATTCGGCGGTATATTTAAGGAGTGCCCGGATGTTATGCAGAGTTTCAGTCAATTGTCTCTCAACGTCGCCGGCATGCCGGGTCTCATGGCCGATGATACTGGCGGTACCGGCAAGAAAAAAATGCGATTGTGTTCCCCAGTGTTTAACCATGGCCCGGGAAAAGGAGGGGCTGCGGGGACCGTATTTCGGGGGGTAGCGGTAAGCGCTGACTTGCCGGGGATTTTCAAACGGCGTGCCGGGTTCACGTGAGGCTATGAAGTAGACCGTCATACCGGCTTCCCGGGTACCGGCGGTACTGGCTGCCGGCAGGGTCCGCTCGAATTCAGAACCAAGCTTGACAAAGGCGTTGTGACGGCCCAGACAGAATAAACGATAACGCTCCAGACCATTCTGGTCTTCGTTGATATCCTGGATATAGTTCCACATTCGCAACAGGTGAGGATAGCCCTCCTCCTCCAAGAGATGGAGGATAATCTTGTAAACATCGCACGTAAGGGCGTCCAAAGAAACGGGGTCAGACTCCTCGACCTCAAGCACGCCAAACAGCGTCTGGCCATTGAAGGCATAACGAATACCGTTGCGATTTTCCACAGTCACCGGTGTGGTGCTGGTCCAAACCTCAACGGGGGTTTCTTGGCTGAATGCGGGAAGGGCAACCGACGCCACCGGACACGCTATCGGCAAAGGATCAAGACCCGCCCCATACCGGACAACGGCAATCAACTTGTCCGATTCAAGGGCGCGGCCATCCCTCAGCAATGTCTCGGATAAATAACTTACTTTAAAGGAGGATCCGGGCCGCTGCCGGGCTTTAGGAAATGGAATCATTATAAATCGTTAACCGAATTGATTTTCCTATTCTACCGTACAACGTCTGTTATGGAAAATTTTACGTTACGTTTGCGCAAGAAATAGGCGTTTAAGTTCTGGTACCAGCGCGACAAGGCTATACCATAGTAGATGACTTTAAATATTCGTAGACGCTGATGCAGCGGGGAACCTTGGAAAACATCGCCGGCCAACATGGAGATCACCGCTTCTTCCACGCGGAAGATATTGCTCGGTGCCATGAACATTTTACGCATTGCCGGCGATGTAAAACGGTATATAAACCAGGACAGTGTCTTCAAGGCCCGACGCGTGGTTCGCTCGAATTTCCTTAATTCTTTGGAAGCCGTTGCCGGGTTGCGCAAACAAGCGTCCACCACTCCGGCACCGTGTTTTGCGCCGCTCATCGCCAAATGGACGCCGCTTGAAAATACGGGATCAATAAACGCGTAAGCATCTCCAATCAATAGATAGCCGTCGCCCGACATGGATGAGGCCTGGTAAGAAAAGTTTCCGGTGGCGGTGACGGAGGAAACCAGTTTGGCATTCCTCATGCGTTGCGCAACCTCCGGGCATAAATTGATCGTATCCCAAAGAAACTGGTCCGGATCACACCGGCGCGTCCTGAGGTATTCCGGCCAGCAAACGGCGCCCACGCTCATAATATTGTCGCGCAGCGGGATCATCCAAAACCAGCCATGGCGGAACCAGTAAATGCTGATGTTGCCCTCGTCTTTGCCGGGCCGGCGCACGGCTCCGTGGAAATGGCCGAAAATAGCCGCACTGTTATGTTTTGGATTGCGACTTTTAATGCCCAGCTGATCGGCAAGGAACGTGTCTCGCCCCGACGCGTCCACCACAAACCGCGCCTCCCACTGCTGTTGCTCGCCGCCCTCATCTTCGGCTGTCACTAAAGACGTCTCCCCTCGACGGAACACAACCCGCGTTACTTTAACGCCCTCCAGCACATGCGCACCATTGGCGGCGCTGTTTCTTAGCAACAGGTGATCGAACTCTGCCCGCCGTACCTCGTAGGCGTATGGGTGACGCTTATCGAGCGCCTTGGAAAAATAGAAGGTTACGGGCGCCTCTTCTCCCGGGGCATTGAACTCCGCACCGTATTTTACTACTCCCATTCGGTGCACCTCTTCCCGTATGCCCAGCTGCTCAAACAGCGGCAGGTTCATGGGAAGCAGGGACTCGCCGATATGAAAGCGCGGATGGTGCGCCTTTTCCAGCACCACGACCTGCCAACCCTTCTGTGCAAGTAAGGTGGAAATGGTAGATCCGGCGGGACCGCCGCCGATCACCAGCACGTCGCACTTACACGGGGTACCGCCCCGGCACGGCCCTCTAATAGTAGTTGACTTCTCCACTAGGCTACCCTGCTGCTCTTATTTTACCCGGTCATTGCCGGGGAAATGCACTTATAGCGGTCCTGCGCCAAATCCTCAAGATGGGGGCCAGGTATGTGTCCAGGCTACCTGGGCGGCCGAATAAATGCACGATAAATCCCCTGAGGATAGAGTCCGCGCGAGATCAATTTCCAGGCTACCATGCGCACAATCCGGCTGATATCCAAAACCGGCCGGAAATGACTGGCCCTGGCCTGATTGCCGTAAATTGCGGCGATCGGAACCGCAGTACCGCGGTATCCCAGACGGGCGGCTTCGATCAGGATTTCACTTTCGAACACAAATGCGCGTCCCGTCATGTTGGCAATGCGAGGTTGGTGCAGCAAGTCGGCCGGATACAGGCGAAAACCCGATTGAGAATCCACAATGGGGTAGCCGGCCGCCCACGAGATCCAAAAATCGGCCACGCGGTTGGCGTAGTAGCGCCGCCGCGGGGATGCCTCTTTATTGATCAGGCGTGCACCGATAACAATGCGGCGCGGACAACGCTCGGCCATGGTCAACAGAAGCGGAATATCTTCCGGCCGGTGTTGTCCGTCACCGTCCAGGGTAATCACCGCCGCGGCTCCTTGTTTGAGTGCATAATGGATACCGCGCAGCAGGCTCGCCCCCTTGCCCCGGTTGACGGGGTTCTGCAGGACCGCCACCGGCAGGTCTGACAAAACCTTGGCGGTATCATCCCGGGAGCCGTCATCCACCACAATCACAAGTCGCACCTGTGCCAGCGCGCGCTTGACGATATCTGCAATGGTGCTCGCTTCGTTATAAGCGGGAATGACCACAGCTGCTCTGTCGCGGAGGCCGACGGAATCGGGGCCGGGATTGATGCCCGACAATGCCGTCGGCAACTCCGGGCTGTTTTTATCGGGGTTAATTGCCGCCATCTTGAATCTCACGCCATGGCGCCGTCGATGGCAATAATCTGCCCTGAGATATAGGCCGCCTGCTCGGAGGCGAGAAATGCCACAAGACCGGCCACCTCCTCCGGCGCACCGGCCCGTTTCATGGGGACCATGGCGGCGATCTGTTTTGCATCAAACACCTTTTCCGTCATGGGTGAAGTGATGATGCCCGGCGCCACGGCGTTGACCGTAACGCCGCGGCTGGCCAGTTCCCGGGACAGGGATTTCGTCGCGCCGTGCAATCCTGCCTTCGCTGCGGCGTAATTGGCCTGACCCCGGTTACCCATCAATGCGGCGACCGATGACATATTAATAATGCGTCCCCAGCGGGTGCGTATCATGGGCAACAACAGGGGTTGGGTGACATTAAAAAAACCGTTCAACGATACATCAATAACGCGGCGCCACTGTTCCCGACTCATGCCCGGCATGGGGGCGTCATCGTGGATACCGGCGTTGTTGACCAACACCTGGATGGATCCTTTCTCAAGGATACTTTCCAGGGCGGCGGCGGTTGCGGCGGCATCGGTAACATCGAAACAGACGGCTTGGGCGTTACCGTTGCGCTTTTGAATTTCGGCGACCACCCGCTCGGCGCCTTTGGGATTACTGTTGGCGTGGACGATGACTTCCAAATCATCCCCGGCGAGACGCCGGCAAATCGCCGCACCGATCGCACCGCTACCCCCCGTCACTAACGCTCTTTTCATTTTTTTCTCCCGTCTGTCGCAGAAACACCAGGGCCCGTCCATGAAGCAATTCGGCGTCACCGGCGCGAACGCTGAATTGATACATCAAGCTGTTTTCATCCCTCATGAGGCGCGTTGCCTCTATCCGGAGTTCCGCTTCAATGTTGTCCAGGTATCGTACCAAAAGATGTAAATCCCGTACGCTGGCGAGATAACCGCCGGTATCCGGCCGGCCGGACACCAAACCGCCATGCAACGCCATGGCCTGAGCGGCGTACTCCACCCCGCAAACGGCGGGCAGGCGCCCGCGACTGCGCAGGGGGTTTCCTGGATCCCGATGCGTGCGGCTTGCGCATAAGATTGCCGTATCGTCCCAGCGCTCCACGCGGTCCAACAGACACATGGCACCGCTGTGGGGAATCAGGTGGTGAAATTGCTCCCGGGTTATGGTCATGGGCTGACCTCCACGCGGAGGCAGTTTCCGGCCACATAATCCAGCATCACCTCGGCCGGTTCGTTGCGGGCAATGGCCGCCAACAGCGGCAAAGACCGGGCCGCCGGATTTTCACGCCGCAATTCTTCAAGTTGCGGCACGGCGACGGTTGATTCCGGCGCGTTGCACTGCGTGTGATACTCGATGCGCAGTTGCGAGATGCTGCCGGCGGAAGGCCGGCGGTCCAACACCAGCGCCGCCCCGAAAGGGGTGCGCAACGGGCGGGCTCGGCGCAAGGGTTCGGGCACCGCGATGTCGTAAACGCCCAACAGCACCGGGCGACCTTCCACCGTTGCCTGACAGGCGGCCTCCAACAGGCCGGCCGCAAAGGTGGCGCCATAACACGACAGGCTGTTGGCGGGCGCCGGCGATTTTGCCGCAATGCCCCAGTATCCGGCCGGTGCGTTGTGAACCGAATTATGGAAGCGGGTCGGTGAGACGGTCTTATCCGGGGCGGCCAAGGCGTCGCAAAGATAATTGATAATTTCAGTATCGCCGTCGGAAGAGGCAAACACCGTGGCAAGCTCATCGCTTTGCAACCCGCTTTGCTCAACGGCCTCCTGGGCGACGTGCAATCCCAATCGCACGGTGGCGCTCGCACGACGCCGTTCCATCGCAGCCAGCATGCCGGGTTGCGGACGGCGGCACTCCTGAGCGGCGTAGGGCGAATCGCCCGCCAGAATGGGCCGACTGTTTTTCCAGCCGTCAAGCCCGGGGCCCAGTATGCCCACACCGGTGACGTAGACCTGCAACATCAGGCCGTTACTCCCAATACGATGCTGCAATTGTTGCCGCCGAAGCCGAAAGAATTGCTGATCACCCGCCGCACCGGTTGTCGCAGGTTACGCAATACAATTTTGCTCGTTATCTGCGGATCCAGGGCGCGGGTGTTGAGACTGCCCGGCACAAATCCGTGTTGGATACACAGCCAGCCGATAACGGCTTCCGTGATCCCGGCGGCGCCCAGGGTGTGGCCGGTCCAGCCCTTGGTGGAACTGCACGGGACACTGGCGCCGAACACCGCGCGCACGGCTTTGTCTTCGGACAGATCGTTGGCGGGCGTGGCGGTGCCGTGCAGGTTGATGTAATCAATGTCGTCGGGCGCCAGCCCCGCACAGGCCAAGGCGCGCTCCATGGCGCGCACCGCGCCCGCCCCTTCCGGATGGGGCGATGACATGTGATAGGCGTCGCTGCTTTCCCCATAACCCAGCAATGCCACGGGCGCCGACATCTGTTTGCCGCGAGCCCGTTCCAGCAGCACAAACCCCGCCGCTTCGCCGATGGAAATGCCGTCCCGTTCCGGGTCCGCCGGCCGACAGGGCCGGCTCGATACCAGTTCCAAGGAGGAAAATCCGTACAGCGTGGTCAGGCAAAGACTGTCCACGCCCCCCACGACCGCCGCGTCGCACAATCCCGCAGCAAGAAAACGGTGGGCCGTCGCGAATACCTTGGCGCTGGAGGAACAGGCGGTAGATATCGCCAGCGCCGGACCCTCCAGCTGGAGGTAACGTTGCACAAAATCCACCACCGAAAAGTTGTGCTGGGTGTAATCGTAACGGAGCGTGGCGGGCAGTGCCCCCGTATTCGGATTTCGGTTTTGGTAGGCGAGCTCCGTCTCCAGAATACCCGATGTGCTGGTGCCGAGGAACACGCCGATTCGGCGTGCCCCATATTGTTCCCGAGCGCGGGCCACGGTCTGTTCAAACCCATCCTGCCGCAACCCCATTTGCGCCAGGCGGTTATTGCGGCAATCGTATTGCCTGAGTGCATCAACCACCGGTTGCGATTCCAGCCCGTCGACCCGCCCGATATATGTATCCAGTTCGGCGTGCTCGAAATCGCAACGGCGCAGTCCCGTCTCGCGCCGCGTCAGCGCCTTGTAGACGGCGTCCACGCCGCTGCCCATGGCGTTGACCGCCGTCAAACCGGTGATATAGAGGGGTTCAATAGCCACGATAATTAAATACCCACGTTCTGCTGCAACATCACGCTATTTTGCCGTATCGACTCCTGTACCACCCCTGCAACCAGGCACACCGCGGCCTATGGGCGGCCACCGGTATAGCCCCGGCCGGGTAAGCCGTCCGACCCCGGATCCCGGGAGAGGGCCGCCGTTAACACCAGGCACAAAAGAACGCCTGCGATCAGGGTGGTACCGATCGCGTTCAACACCGGGATTTGTGAAGTGGCAAGTATACCGAATACCAACGCGGTCGTGACGCCGCACACCACCACCGCCTTGGCGGTTTGTGCCTGCTCGGCGCCATCTCGGGAGACACGGTTGAAAAAAAGCGCATAGTCCAGACCTATCCCCACCACCAGCAACAGCGCCGCCAAGTGGAACAACGACAATCGTTGATCCAGCACCAACAACAAAACGATGCCACCGATCACCGCAGCGCCCACGGGCAACAAGACCCGCAGTGCGGCGGTGACCGATCGCAAACCCAGTATCAAGAGCAGGGCAATGGCGCCGGCGCCCCAGGCAAACAGCGTCAGCGCTTCATCCCGATAGCGGTTCACAAGCCGATTGGTCGCGGCTTTCACGTTGAGATAACGTACCCCGGGATTATTTAGGCCCGATGCCCATTCCGTCAGGGCGGCGTCATCCGTGACGCCTCGCAACGGTATGAGCGCCACCCAACGTCCGTCATGACGAAAAAGCAGCGATCCCAACCGCAGCCCCAAGCCGGTGTTCTTGAAATCGTCCGGCGCCAGCAAGGGACGGCTGCGTGCCGCGATGACATCCGTCACAAAGGGTTCGAACGCGTCCTGCCGAAAAGGCAGACCTTGCATTGCCTGACGCAGGGCGCGGCGCAAGGCCGATTCGGTCGGCAGTGCGGCCTGGCGCTGGCGCTGCGTGGTTTTGCTGGGGAGATAACGGGACGGGGCATAGAAGCCGGCGATGATGCCCCGTCTGATAAAATTCTTAAGCGGGCCGGTTATGCCTTCGCTGCGTTGCAGGGCATCCTCGGCATTGTCGCCGTAGACCACAAGAAGCCGGGTTACATCGGGGACACCCAGCTCGGCACGAAGCTCCCGGTCCAGCGCCTTGCGATCAGCGGGGACCGGGCTTAAGTTGGCAAGATCAGTTTCCCACGGTGAACGATCCAGAAACACCAAGTAAAGCAAGCCTGCGGCTATCAAGGCCACCGGCAACCAGTACAATCGTCGGAGTCGTGTCACCGTCAGTGATACCTGTCGTTCCCAGGGGAGAGCCGCTTGCGGCTTTGTTTCGGAGGCCAGCACCGGCAGCACCCAACGTGTCACCACCGCTGCCGTAATCAGGCCGACGATGGCAAAAAGCCCCAGCTGCGAGAGCCCCTGAAAACCGGAAAACAACATCGCCGTGTAACCCAATGCGGTGGTCAGCGCCCCCAGTCGCAACGTCGGCCAGATGCGCGCCGCGGTGCGCACCGGCGTTTCACTAGGTTTTCGGTGGGAGAACAGATGAATGGGGTAGTCCACCGCCACGCCGATCAGCGTGATGCCGAATGCCACAGTGATGCCGTGAATAGAACCAAAAAACAGGCCGACACCCGCAACGGCTGCCAGAATGCCCGACAACAGTGGAATACCGCAAAACAACAATGCTTTGAAGGAACGATAAACCAGAAACAAAAACAGCGCGACGAGCCCGGTGGCCAGCAAGGACAATCGCCATGCTTCACCGCGAATGGTGTCGCGCGCCTCAACGGCAAACACGGCAGGACCGCTTAGCATCAAACTGACGGACTCGGAATCAGGGGCGGCGGCACTGAATGCTTGCCGGATGTAAGCCAAGGCCTGTGCCTGGGCGTCCAAATCGAAGGCGGGGGCGCGGGTTTCGGCAACCAGCATGACTCGACCGCCGTCTGCGGAAAACCAGACGCCGTGTTTACGCAGGGGCGACGGTCCGCCCGCCCAGGCCTGCAGCACCTGTTTTAATTCACCGGTGGGATCCCGGGGCAACAGGCGCTTTTCAAGCGCCCCCGACGGCGAGGCAAGATCACGCAGGCGCGCCTCCAGGGCCGAACGCAACGCCTGGGTCGTAAAGCGTTCCCGCGTCAAACCGGGGCTTAGCAAATAGCGGTTGTTCAATAATAATTCCTGTTCCCGCAACGACCAGGAGGCGTCGCCGTTGTTGACATACCCAAATAAGTTGCCGGCCTGTAAACGCTGGGCCAAATCCGCGCTCACGCGGGCCAGGGTCTCGGAGGGTGCCCCTTGCAGCGCGATCAGTATCAGTCGCGAGGCGGGACCTTCGCGCAGCTGCTTCACCAACAACCGTTCGACGGGCGTGGCGCCGCGGGGCAGGAACAGGGCGAGATCCGTGACGACCCGCACCTGGCTGTAAATCAGCCACGTCGCCAACACAACAAGTGCCGCCCAAAGCACAATGGGCAGGCGGTTACGGACGCCGATCACGACGGATCCGGGTGGATGGTGATACGGGAGCGGTCGCCGCCCACCTCCCGAATATCGATACGAGTGATCTGTTTTCCGCTGCCTTCGATGTGGATCGACTCCAACGAGGCGCCCAAGTCTTCATCACGAGGAACCAGCTCCAGCCGCCAGTTGTTCCTGTCACCGGATAGCCGGGTTTCGTAAAAGCTTTGCAGTGTTGCCAGATCACCGGACAAGGTGGCACGAAAACTTTCCACCAGCCCCCAGACCATCGGATACTTGCGCAGAGACAAGGTCCGTTCGCTCTCACTGTTTTCGATAAGCAGTGTATCCCCTTCCACCACGTAACGCTCTTTGAAAGGAGAGCGAATGTCCTTTTCCACACGGGTGGGCGCATTGTAACGGAGCGTGCCGGTCAGGATTAAAGGTTCCTCTAACAGACTGGAGTATTTTTCTTCCGTAAAACGCGCGTACGCCTCGGATACCCGGCCAAGTTCACGCATCAGCCGGGCCAGGTCCCAGGCCCGGCCCTCGATTACTTCCGCCGTTTCATCAGCGACCACCCAAGTCATGGGACCGCCCGCTGATCCCAGCAAACAGAACAGCATTGCAACAATCCGTTTACACCAATTACTGCTCGGCGGTGGACCAATAGTCATAAAAATTAAACCAATTATAGGGCGCCAACCGGCAATAATGCTCCAGTCTATCCACGTAGCGTTGGACCCAGTATTTTAAATCGTCGGCGCGGGTAGCCCGTGATATATTGATCCGGTCCGCCAGCAATTCGGTATAGATTTCGTAGCGATTGTCGCCACGGTAAAGCCCGAAACACAAAATAACCGGTACCTTCAAGCTCGCGGCAAGCAACAGGGGGCCCGTGGAAAAATCTGCCGGGAACCCAAGAAACCGGCAGCGCACGGTCTTGTCGTTCTGCGCCACCCGGTCCCCGAGAATCCCCACCAAGCCCCCTTTATCGAGGCATTCCTTCACGCGCAGCATGCTGTCAAAAGAACCGATGGGTATGATGGTGTTTGACAGCTCGGGGTTTAGGCTCTGCAACAGTTTATTGAGCTTTTCGGCGTTGTCCTCATACATCAGGATACTGATCGGTAACGCCTTCAACGTGATCCCCAGGCTGCGTAACACTTCAAAGCTGCCCAGATGAGACCCCAGGAGGACGCAGCCTTTCCCCTTCTTTGCATGTTTTTCCAGCAGTTCCGCGCCATGGATATCCACGTCAAAAATATCGTGCCGCCCGCTTAACAGAAATACCCGGTCCAGGATCGTTGAGGCAAAATAATGATAATGCCGGAATACTTCCTTAATACCTACCGCACGCCCAAGTATCCGTTGC
>WGFP01000007.1 GCA_015492195.1 Acidiferrobacterales bacterium | reverse complement strand
TTATTTCTCTTAACATCCAAAATTGGGAGCGGTATGAAAAAGATTGCCGCGCCCATAATATAAGTCGTTAGGCCACTGACAATGGGAGAGGTTCGTATAATGAGAACAAGTTGCTTAGGTGTCATTTTATTTGTTTTTCTCTTAACCAGTTATTCGGCGTTGGCGGGTAAGCCGGGAGGATCAGCCTATCTTGATGGCGGAGATGCAAAGGTCGGCGTCGTTCTTTGTCACGGCAGAGGGCAGCATACAAAATGGCTTGTCGTTGACCCGTTACGAAAAGGGATACATAAAGAGCTTGGGTATCACACCCTGTCCTTGCAAATGCCGGCGGAAAATAAGAATTGGCGGGAATATGCGGAGGATTTTCCCGAAGCCTATAAACGCATCCAGGCCGGCATCGACTTTTTGCGCAAGGAAAAGGGCGTCGAGAAAATCTATCTCATGGGTCATAGCATGGGTTCACGCATGGCAACGGCATTCCTGGCGGAACATCCAAATTCCGGCGTGGCCGGTTTTATTGGCGCTGGGATCCGCAATGGCGGAGATGATCCGCTGGACAGCGACGCCAATCTACGGATAGTGAACTTGCCCGTTCTCGATGTCTATGGTGACGGCGGAAACGGGAAGGACGCCGACCACGCTTCGGATCGGTCTGACATGGTTTCGGATCGATATAAACAGGTGTTGATTTCCGGTGCTAACCATAAATTTACGGCGCATGAAGATGAGCTCGTTAAGGTCGTGGTAAATTGGCTGCGGGGGCAGCCATAGAGAACGCGGAGTCAGGTTTTTTGTACCACGTCGGATCAATAGAGTTAACAATCGATATGGCCGGGAAACAAGCCAGAGTGTGGACCTGCATAAGCTGAAAGGGGATCGAAAAGGCCAGTGGGCAATGACCGTGAATGGTCCGTGGCGGGTTTGCTTTCGATTTAAGGACGGCGACGCCTACGATGTTGAGATTGTTGATTATCACAAGAGGTAGATGACTATGGTGGCTATTCACCCAGGCCGGATTTTAAAGCGCGAACTCAAAGCGCGGAAATTGTCGGCAAACCAACTTGCGCTGGCCCTGCGCGTGCCGTCGGGGCGGGTTACCGTCATTCTCAACGAAGAGCGCAGCATCAGCGCCGATACGGCACTGCGGCTAGGGCGTTACTTTGGGACATCACCCCAGTTTTGGGCGAACCTGCAGAGCCAGTACGATCTCGCGGTTGCGGAACAAAAGACAGGGCGAATCATTGCGCAGCAAGTCCAGCAGAGCGCTAATCACTAGTCGAAATACGGCGGCGCCAGCAGTCGGATATCACAACACCATATTTATAGAAACACCGGTTGGGTTTGGGTACGTTTCCCGCCGGTGTTTATAAATTATCTGTACAATATCTTTCCATGCGTATTGCCGCCATTCTCGAATACGACGGCTCGAACTTTTCCGGCTGGCAGTTGCAGGACGGCGAGCGTACCGTGCAGGGTGTTGTCGAAGAGGCATTGTCGAAAGTCGCGGATGAAAACATTCGCGTCGTCACCGCCGGTCGTACCGATGCCGGCGTGCATGCCCTGGCGCAAGTGATCCATTTCGATACCGGCGCGCAGCGCACGGAATATTCCTGGGTGCACGGCGCCAACAGCAATCTGCCTTCCGATGTCGCCCTGCTTTGGGCCGGTGAAGTGGACCCTGAATTCCATGCCCGTTTCGCCGCCACCGGGCGGCACTATCACTATGTCATCCTGAATCGTGCGGTGCGCCCGACGTATCTGGCAAAACGGGTGACCCACGAATACCGCGCACTCGATATCGCGCGCATGCGTCAAGCGGCGGAGCATTTAATAGGTACGTATGACTTCACATCGTTTCGTTCCATCCAGTGTCAGGCCAAGAGTCCGGTAAGGGAGTTGCGGGCGCTTGAGATTGAGCGCAAAGGGGAATTTGTGCACTTGCATGCTCATGCCAACGCCTTTCTGCATCACATGGTGCGTAACATCGCCGGTGTGCTTATGACCATCGGTGCCGGTGAGAAGGAATCGGGGTGGGCGCGCGAAGTGCTCGAGGCGCGCGACCGCACCCTGGGCGGCGTGACGGCGCCGCCCGATGGGTTGTATTTGACCAAGATCGAGTACCCCAAAGACTTTAACATTCCGCAGCTTTCGTCCGCATTGGGCCTCTGGTAAGCTTCCAAATCAGTAGCAAGCGGCAAGTAGCGAGCAGCAAGAAGGTTGGTCATAAACGATTTTTCTTGCTACATGAGACTTGTAACTTGCTACTCGCTTTTTAGGAGTTATGCACACACGTATAAAGATCTGCGGCATCACCCGCATCAAAGACGCCCTGGCGGCGGCAGAGGCCGGGGCGGACGCCATCGGGTTGGTGTTTGCTTCCGCGAGCCCGCGGTGCGTGAATGTGGAACAGGCCGCCGCCATTTCCCGATCGCTTCCTCCTTTCGTCACCGTGGTCGGGCTTTTTGTGGATGAACCGGAAAAACGGATCCGTGAAATACTGAACCGGGTTCACCTCGATCTGTTACAATTTCACGGTCGGGAAACGCCCGAGCAGTGCCGGTTGTACGGCCGGGCCTATGTGAAAGCGATACGTATGCATAATGCGGTTGATCTGCATGCCGAGGAACACCTCTACGAGGACGCGTCGGGTTTATTGTTGGACAGTTTCACGGAAACGGAAATGGGTGGCAGCGGCAAAACCTTTGATTGGAACCGGGTCCCGCGCGATTTGCGCAAACCCATGATCCTGGCCGGCGGACTGACCCCGGAAAACGTCCAGCACGCCATTAAAACGGTTCATCCCTACGCCGTGGATGTCAGCAGCGGGGTGGAACGCAGCCCGGGTGTCAAGGATGCTGACAAAATCACCGCCTTTGTGAATGCCGTGAGAACAACCCAATGACCTATGCCTTGCCCGATACGCGCGGGCACTTCGGCGATTACGGCGGCATCTTCGTCGCTGAGACGCTGATGCAGCCGCTCGCGGAACTGCGCGCGGCCTACGAGCGGCTGCGCAACGACGCGGATTTTCAGAATGAATTCATGGAGGACCTGCGCCTTTACGTGGGCCGGCCCTCTCCCTTGTATCCCGCGCGCCGCCTGAGCGAGGCTTGGGGTGGCGCGCGCGTTTATTTAAAACGCGAGGATCTCAACCACACCGGCGCGCACAAAATCAACAACACCATCGGCCAGGGGTTGCTCGCGCGTTACATGGGCAAGCAACGCATCATCGCCGAGACCGGTGCGGGGCAACACGGCGTTGCGACCGCCACCGTTGCCGCGCGTTTCGGTTTGGAGTGCGTGGTGTACATGGGCACCGAAGACATCCAACGCCAGGCGATCAATGTCTACCGTATGAAGCTGCTGGGCGCCGAGGTGGTCCCGGTCGAGTCCGGCTCAAAGACTTTAAAGGATGCCCTGAACGAGGCCATGCGCGACTGGGTGACGAACGTGGAGAATACCTTTTATATTATCGGCAGCGTCGCCGGCCCGCATCCGTATCCGGCCATGGTGCGCGATTTCCAATCGGTGATCGGTCGCGAATTGCGTTATCAGATCATGGAATTCGAAGGACGCCTGCCGGACGCGCTGGTGGCCTGCGTCGGCGGCGGCTCCAACGCCATGGGTATGTTCTACCCCTTTATCGAAGACGAGGACGTGGCGTTCTACGGCGTCGAGGCGGCGGGCGAAGGCATCGAGACGGGACGTCATGCGGCCACGCTGTGCGCCGGCCGGCCCGGCGTGCTGCACGGCAACCGCACCTATCTCCTTGAGACCGAGGACGGCCAGATCAATGTCACCCATTCCATTTCGGCCGGTCTCGATTATCCCGGCGTCGGACCGGAGCATGCCTGGTTGAAGGATTCGGCGCGCGCACACTACGCAGCGATCACCGATCAGCAGGCACTTGATGCGTTTCATGAATTGACCAAGTTGGAAGGCATCATGCCGGCGCTGGAATCCAGCCATGCCCTGGCCTATGCCAAGGAGCTGGCGCGCCGGCTTGGGCGGGATAAAGTCATTGTCGTCAATCTGTCCGGTCGCGGCGACAAGGACATCCACACGGTGGCGCAGCTTGACGGCATCAAGTTCTGAGGTCTTATGTCACGCATCGCAAAACGTTTCCAGGAATTAAAAAAACAGAACCGGCGTGCGCTGATCCCTTACGTCACCGCGGGCGACCCCGAGCCCTGGATTACCGTCCCCCTGATGCATGCCATGGTTGAGGCCGGCGCCGACGTGCTGGAGCTTGGCGTGCCGTTTTCCGATCCCATGGCCGACGGGCCGGTGATCCAACGCGCCTCGGAACGCGCGCTTGAACACCATATCAGCATCAATGATGTTTTGAATATGGTGAAGGAGTTCCGGCGCAGTGACGTCGGCACGCCCGTTGTGCTGATGGGGTACTTAAACCCGATTGAGGTCGCGGGTTACGAACGATTCGCCGAGCAGGCGGCTTCCGCCGGTGTCGACGGTGTGTTGACGGTCGACCTGCCGCCGGAAGAAGCAGGGGGGCTGCTCGATGCGCTTCGTGGGCACGAATTGGACGCGATTTTTCTCCTGGCGCCCACCAGCAGCACGGAAAGGATCCGGCGAATCACAGAGGTTGCCGGCGGGTTTATCTATTATGTCTCGCTGCGCGGGGTGACGGGCGCAAGCCACCTTGATGTGCGCGAAGTGGCGGATAAACTTAAAACAATACGTAAACACACGAAGCTTCCGCTTGGGGTGGGTTTCGGCATCAGCAGCCCCGAGGCCGCCGCCGAGGTCGCCGCAATCGCCGACGCCGTTGTCGTCGGCAGCGCACTGGTCAAGCGCATGGAGGACCTGGCTGCACGACCTGATAAGATTATTACTGAAGTTCCGGCATTTGTGGCGCAGCTACGCGCGTCCATGGA
>WGFP01000006.1 GCA_015492195.1 Acidiferrobacterales bacterium | reverse complement strand
CCGCCTTCAGCGACTGGCGCAGGCTCCAGTAACTGTGATCGGGGATGGTGTCGATCTGCTCCCAGTAGGCCTCGTTCAGCAGCTCGTTGCGCCAGCTTCCGCCGAAGTGCATATCAAAATGGTTGACCCACTCACGCGCCAGAAAGGTCGGAACGTGGACGCCGTTGGTGATGTAGCAAACCGGGTTCTCTTCAGGCGTGATTTGCGGCCAGACGTAGGCCGTCATGCGTGAGGTGACGTCACCATGGATGCGGCTGACGCCGTTCCGGAAACGCGAGCCGCGCATGGCGAGTGCGGTCATGTCGAAACCGCCTTGGTTGCCGGGGTTGGAACCCAGCGAGAGAAAATGGTCCATATCAATGCCGAACGTCTTCACGAAATCCGCGAAATAGTTTTGCATCAGGTTTTGATCAAAGATGTCGTGTCCCGCGGCCACGGGGGTGTGGGTGGTGAACACGGTGTTCGAGGCGGTGACTTCCAGGGCACTGTCGAAAGTCAGGCCCTGCTCCACCAATTCCCGGCAGCGCTCAAGGATAAGAAACGCCGCGTGTCCTTCGTTGATGTGCCAGACGGTCGGGTTATGGCCGATGGCGCGTAACGCCCGCACGCCGCCGATACCCAACACAATCTCCTGTTGAATGCGCGTGTTGATGTCGCCGCCGTAGAGCTGATAGGTGATGCGGCGGTCCTCTTCGTTGTTATCCGGCAGATCGCTGTCGAGCAGGTACAAGGTGATGCGGCCGGCCCTGGCTTTCCATACCTTCAGTGTGACGCGCCGCTCCGGCAGCTCCACGTCGACGTGGAGTTCGTTGCCCTTGTTGTCCTCGGCGGGAACGATCGGCAAATCCGCGAAGTCGGTCGGTGTGTAGTGGGCGATCTGCGCGCCGTGGTTGTCGATGGTCTGAGTGAAGTAGCCCTGACGGTAAAGCAGGCCCACGGCCACGAACGGTATCCCCAGATCGCTCGCCGCCTTGCAGTGATCGCCGGCGAGGATGCCGAGCCCGCCGGAGTAAATTGGAAAGCTTTCATGGAAGCCGAACTCGGCGCAAAAATAGGCCACGAGATCCCGTTCCGGATCGAGGAGGGATTCGACGTCGGATTTGATGCGCGCCTGATGATAGGTGTCATAGGCGGACAGGACGCGGTTATATTCTTGGATGAAAACGCGGTCCTCCGCCGCTTCCTCAAGCCGTTGTTGCGAGACGCGGCGCAGAAATACCTTGGGGTTGTGCCCGCAGGCCTCCCACAGCCTGCTGTCGAGGCGATAAAACAGGCCGCGTACCTGGCGGTCCCAGCCGTACAGAAGATCATTGGCGAGATCCGTCAACCGCGCAAGGGATGACGGCAGGGCGGGCTGGACCTCGAGCGTATAGCGGGTACCGGTCATGGGAGATTATCCATGGAGGAGGTTGGCGGTGGCATCTTTCATTTTATTATCCGGCCGATATCGTTTCATCACGTCCCACCTTAAATATATAAAAAGTATAGCGATTCCCTCTATGCAATGACAGGGAGCAGCCGCCGTCTGGACTCACGCGGGAGTTCCGGCTGTTGAAGGGCGTGGCGTTCAAATTCTGCTCCAGGTGGAATTTTGTTAATCTTGCGCGCCATGTCCCAACCCCGAGAGGGGCGCATTGCGTAAATCCGATTTTCACTACGATCTGCCGCCGGAGCTCATCGCCCAGTTTCCCGCCTCGTCGCGTTCGGCCGGCCGCTTGCTGGTTCTGGACGGTGCAAGCGGGGCTTTGCGGGATCTTCAATTTTCCAATCTTCCCTCTTTGCTGCGCCCGGGGGACGTTATGGTTTTCAATAATACCTATGTCATCCCGGCGCGCTTGGGTGGACGCAAGGAGACCGGCGGGCACGTTGAGATACTGGTGGAGCGTATTCTTGGCGAGCAGCGGGTCTTGGCGCAGGTCCGCGCCAGCAAAACGCCGAAGCCGGGACAACGGCTGCATCTGGACGGAGGCGTGCCGGCTCGCGTGGTGTCCCGCCGGGACGATTTTTTTGAACTGGTGTTTGAAACAGAAGAATCCATCAAGGACGTCCTCGCTCGCATCGGCCATATGCCGCTCCCGCCTTATATCGCGCGTCCGGATGAGACGCTCGACCGGGAACGTTACCAGACGGTCTATGCCAGCAGGCCCGGCGCGGTCGCGGCGCCCACGGCGGGGCTGCATTTTGACGAATCCATGTTTCAGAAACTCGATGCATTGGGCGTCGAACGCGCATTCGTGACATTGCACATCGGCGCCGGGACCTTTCAACCGTTGCGTGTTAATGACATCCGCGACCACCGTATGCATTCAGAGTATCTTGAGGTGGATGGGAGGGTCTGCGATCAGGTCAACGCGGCCAGGGCCGCGGGACGGCGCGTGATCGCCGTCGGCACGACGGTTGTGCGCGCCCTGGAAACGGCGGCCGTGGGTGATAAGCTCGCGCCGTTTAACGGTGAGACCGATATCTTTATTTATCCGGGTTACCGTTTTCAGATCATTGATGCCTTGCTGACCAATTTTCACCTTCCGGAGTCGACACTATTAATGTTAGTGTGCGCCTTCGCCGGCATTGACAACGTGCTCAATGCCTATCGCCACGCGGTGGAAAAGAAATATCGTTTTTATAGTTATGGGGATGCGATGTTTATAACATCAAAGCGGCAAGTAGCAAGTGGCAAGTAGCAAGGTAAATATGTTTTTCTTGATACTTGTTACTTTAAACTTGTGACTGTTTTTATATGAAATTCGAACTCTTAAATCAGGACGGCGGCGCGCGGCACGGGCGCATGGTTTTTGACCGCGGTACCGTGGAAACGCCGGCCTTCATGCCGGTCGGCACCGCCGGAACGGTCAGGGCTGTGACCCCCGAGGAACTGACGGCCGTGGGCGCCGAAATCATTCTCGGCAATACCTTTCATCTCATGCTGCGCCCGGGGCTGGACGTCATCAAATCGCACGGGGGGCTGCACCGGTTCATGCACTGGGACGGGCCGATTCTTACCGATTCCGGCGGATTTCAGGTGTGGAGCCTGGCGAAAATGCGCCGGGTCAGTGAAGAAGGCGTGCATTTTCAGTCACCCGTGGACGGCGCACGGTTTTTCCTCGGACCGGAAGAGGCGATCGCCGTGCAGCAGGCGCTGGTCGCCGACGTCATGATGGTTTTCGACGAGTGCACGCATCACCCGGCGACGGAGCCCGAGGCGCGCGCTTCGATGGAACTTTCGCTGCGCTGGGCGGAGCGCAGCAAGGCGGCACATGCGGATCATGCCGGTGCGCTGTTTGGCATCGTCCAGGGCGGGATGTACGGACATCTGCGCGACATTTCATTAACCGGCCTGAAACAGATCGGTTTTGACGGCTATGCCGTGGGCGGCCTGTCCGTGGGGGAGGGTAAGGAGGAAATGTTCCGGATTCTCGCGCACGTGGCGCCGCAACTGCCGCGCGACCGGCCGCGGTATCTCATGGGCGTGGGCACGCCGGAAGATCTGGTCGAGGCCGTGCGTCTCGGCATGGACATGTTCGACTGCGTGCTCCCGACACGCAACGCCCGCAACGGCTGGTTGTTTACCCATGAGGGCGAGATCAAGATACGAAACAGCCGCTATGCGCACGATACCGGCCCGGTGGACGAACATTGTGACTGCTACACGTGTCGCCATTACAGCCGCGCCTACCTTCGCCATCTGCAACAGGCCAACGAAATCCTCGGCGCGCGCCTGGCGACGGTCCATAATCTGGCATATTACCAGGGCCTGATGCGGGACCTGCGCGCGGCCATCGCAGAAAAAAAACTGGATGATTTCACCAATAAGTTTTATCGTATGCGCCGAAAACGCGGCGGTGGGTAGCGGGGTAGCCCGATGTCCGCCGCTCACAACCGAACTATTAACCCAAACCAAGGATATACCATGAATTTCTTTATTTCTGATGCCATGGCCCAAGCCCAAGCTCCCGCCGGCGCACCGCCGCAAGGCGGTGGTTATTTCACGCTTGTTATGCTGATTGTGCTGTTTATCGCGTTTTATTTTCTGTTGATCCGCCCTCAGGCCAAGCGCGCCAAAGAACACAAGGCCATGATTGCGGCGCTGGCCAAGGGGGACGAAGTGGTGACCAGCGGCGGCACTTTGGGCCGGATTACCCATGTAGGCGATAACTTCGTGACGGTGGAAATCGCAGACGGCGTGGAGATCAAGGTACAGCGGCAGGCGATTCAGTCAATCCTACCCAAAGGTACTATTAAGTCTACCTAAAGAAGTATCCTCGCAGCGAGGCCGAAACAGCAGAGAATCAGCTTAACAGTTGTACAGCAAAATTTATCTTCGTTTGTATCTTTGCGGTGAAAAACCATAATGAATAAATACCCCCTCTGGAAGTACCTGCTGATTCTGACGGTCGTTGTCGCCGGATTGATTTATGCTCTGCCCAACCTTTACGGCGAGTATCCCGCCATCCAGATATCGCCCACGCGTACCACCCAAGTCGATGCAGCGGTGCTTGCACGCGTGGAGCGGGCGCTGAAGCGGGCAGGTTTGAATTATACCGGCACGATCCTTGATGAGCAGGGGGCGAAGGTCCGGTTTGCGGATACGGAAACCCAGATCAGGGCGCTTGATCTGGTAAAAAAGGAACTGGGGGACGGTTACACGGTCGCCCTGAATCTGCTGCCGGCGACACCGGCCTTTCTTCAGGAGCTGGGCGGCAAGCCGATGTATCTCGGTCTCGACCTGCGCGGCGGGGTGCATTTCCTCATGCAGGTGGACATGCGCACGGTACTCAAGAAAGCGGGTGAAAGCTACGCTGATGATCTGCGCCGGCTCATGCGCGAAAACAAGGTGCGTTACCTGGTTGTCAAACGGCTCGAAGGCGGTGCCGTGGAAGTTCGTTTCCGCAATGCGGAGCAACGCGACGCGGCCCGTGAAATCATCAAAGAAGAACTGCGAGAACTCGAGCTCTCCGACGTCGAACGGCCGCGTGAGTTTGTTTTGGTTGCGCGCATCAGCGAAGCCGCATTGCGCGAGAAACGCCGCTTCGCGTTGGAACAGAACATGACGTCGCTGCGCAACCGCGTCAACGAACTGGGCGTGGCCGAACCGATCATTCAGCAGCAGGGCGAAGAACGCATCGTCGTTCAGTTACCCGGCGTGCAGGACACCGCCAGGGCCAAGGAAATACTCGGGCGCACGGCCACGCTGGAGATCATGCTCGTAGACGAGGAACATGATGTCCTTGGGGCGGTCAGCGGGCGGGTTCCGCCGGGATCGAGGCTTTACAAAATGCGCGACGGCCGGCCGATCCTTCTCAAGAACCGCGTCATCTATTCCGGCGACAACATCGTGGACGCCGCCCCGGGGTTCGACAGCCAGACCAGCCAGCCCATCGTCTCCATCACGCTTGACGCGCGCGGCGCCGCCATCAATCAGCGCGTCACCGGAAAAAACGTGGGCAAACGCATGGCGGTGGTGTATATCGAAATCAAATCCGATATCAAATTGGATGAGAACGGCAGGCCGGTGCTCAATGAAGCGGGAGAACCGGTACGTATCAGTCGCCGCATAGAGGAAGTGATCACCGCGCCGGTGATCAGGACCCAATTGGGCAAACGTTTTCAAATCGAGGGCCTGGAGAGCGTGCAGGAAGCCAACGAGCTTGCTCTGCTGCTGCGCGCGGGCGCCCTGGCGGCGCCGGTGGAGATTATTGAAGAGCGCACGGTTGGGCCGAGTCTCGGCCAGGACAATATCAATCAGGGCTTGCGTTCCATTATTATCGGTCTCTCCGCCGTATTGATTTTCATGGTGGTTTATTACAAGGCATTCGGCGTGATCGCCGACATCGCCCTGTTTTTGAATATGATTCTGCTGGTGGGCATCCTTTCCATCTTTCAGGCGACGCTGACGTTGCCCGGAATTGCCGGCATCCTGTTGACGGTGGGTATGGCGGTGGACGCCAATGTCCTGATCAACGAACGCATCCGCGAGGAGCTGCGCAACGGCAACACGCCGCAGGCGAGTATTTACGCCGGTTATCAAAAGGCCTTCGGTACCATTGCCGATGCCAATATCACGACGCTGATCGCGGCGGTCATGCTGTTTAACTTCGGTACTGGACCGATCAAGGGGTTCGCCATTACGCTGAGCATCGGCATTCTGACCACCATGTTCACCGCCGTACTGGGCGCACGCGCCATTGCCAACCTTGCCTTCGGCGGCCGCCGCCTGGAAAAGATCCCTATCTAGAGACCGGCATGGAAATCATTAAGCGACAAACACGTATCGATTTTATCGGCAAGCGCAGGATTCCGATTATGTTGTCCGCGCTGTTGAACGTTCTTACATTGGTCGCGCTCTTCGTATTCGGCCTGAATCTCGGCCTTGATTTCACGGGCGGTACGCTGGTGGAGGTATCCTATACCAAGCCGGTGAAGGCGAATGAAATACGAAAAATTCTGGCGGAAAAGGGGATGCCCGACGCCGTGGTGCAACACTTCGGCACCGCGCGCGATTTAATGATACGGCTGCCGGTGCGTGGCGCCGAAGGGAGCGCGGCCGCGAGCAGCAAAGTGGTGGAAGCCCTGCGTTCGGCGCTAAACGAACGTGAAGTCGAGAGCCGGCCCGGCCAGGCTCAACGATGCGTTACAAACGAATCCCCAAAATGGGTGACGTGTAGCGTTCAGGTCAGGCGGATCGAATTCGTGGGACCGCAGGTTGGGAAGGAATTGGTCGAGAAGGGAGGTCTCGCGCTGCTGCTCACCATCATCGGGGTATTGATTTACGTAATCT
>WGFP01000005.1 GCA_015492195.1 Acidiferrobacterales bacterium | reverse complement strand
GCCGTGACCATGCTGCTCACCGATCGTCATTTCGGCACCAGCTTCTTTGACGCCGCCGGCGGCGGGGATCCCCTGTTGTTCCAGCATATATTCTGGTTTTTCGGGCACCCGGAGGTATACATTTTGATTCTGCCGGCATTCGGCGTGTTCTCGCAGATCATCCCGACCTTCGCCCGCAAGCCGCTCTTTGGATACAACTCCATGGTGTATGCCACCGCTTCGATCGCCTTCCTCTCTTTTATCGTCTGGGCGCATCATATGTATACAGTCGGTATGCCCCTGGCCGGTGAGTTGTTCTTCATGTATGCCACCATGCTTATTGCCGTGCCCACCGGCGTGAAGGTGTTCAACTGGATTGCGACCATGTGGCGCGGATCCATGACGTTTGAGACGCCCATGCTTTTTGCCATCGCCGGGGTTTTCCTGTTTACCATCGGCGGGCTTTCCGGACTGATGTTGTCCATCACGCCGGCGGATTTTCAGTACCACGACACCTATTTTGTCGTGGCCCACTTCCATTACACGATTTTCGCGGGTTCGGTCTTGGCCATTTTCGGCGGCCTTTATTACTGGTTGCCCAAATGGACCGGTCACATGTACAACGAGACCCTGGGCAAGTGGCATTTCTGGCTAACCATCATCGCGTTCAACGTGACCTTCTTCCCGCAGCACTTCCTGGGGCTCGCCGGCATGCCGCGCCGTATCCCGGACTACGCGCTGCAGTTCACTGAGTTCAACCAGATCTCCACGATCGGTGCCTTCGTGCTTGGCCTCTCGCAGTTTCTGTTACTGTACCTCATCATAAAAACGGTCAAAGGCGGCAAAAAGGCTTCAAGCCGGGTGTGGGACGGCGCCGAGGGCCTCGAGTGGACCCTGCCTTCACCGGCACCGTACCACAGCTTCGCCACGCCACCGTCGGTCAAGTAGATATGTAAGCCGTCTGATCCGCGGTATTTACAGGGACGCTCCGCCTCTCTTGATGTAAATCAAGGTAAAACAGCCATATATTGTGCATGATGGGAAGATGAAACGGCGTGCCCTCCATGAGGGCGCGTCGGGTACCTTACCCGGGAGGTGGCATGATGAACATATTGACCGTTGTGATCGTGATCGCGCTGCTCGCGACAGCGGGTGCTCTGGTAACGGGTATTGTTTCCATGGCCCATGGCGGTAAATTTGATCGCAAACACAGCCCCCAGTTTATGTTCGCGCGCGTGGGGTTGCAGGGCATCACCCTATTGTTGTTGATCGTTGCACTGGTTGTTGCTTTCCAGTAAACGGCGCGGGAGCAGGAAAAGAGACGTCGGAGTGATTTGATTTTAATCGCTCCGACATCTTCTGGTCGACAGCTAAGGTCCGCGGCGGCCGCGACCAAGCCGCGTCAAGAACCGATCCACGTTACCCCAGAACCACTCCTCCAATCGTAATCTCCATGGGCGGTTGAGCCAATCCTCGTGGCGACACTCGATGCTGTTGCGAAAATCAGCGTTGAACATATTCATCACCCGCCCCGCGAATATATCGCTCTCGATGCTCTGATTGGCTTCTAAGTTCCAGCGGATGTTCCATCGGTCGAGATTGCTCGAGCCGACCGATACCCAGTGATCGCAAAGTACGACCTTTGCGTGCAGCACTCGCGGTTGGTATTCAAAGATGCGTACACCGTTGGCGAGCAGTCTGCCGTAGAATCGCCGGCCGGCATGGCGCACGCCCGGATGATCCGTGAGCGGGCCGGGCAACAGCACCCTGACATCCACGCTGCGCCGCGCAGCGCGGCGCAGCGCCCGGCGAATGCGCCACGACGGCACAAAATAGGCAGTGGCGATCCACACACGCTGTTCGGAGGCGGTGACGTGTTTAATGAGCGCGCGTTTTAATTCCTGATGCTTAAGGCCCTGCGTGATCAACACCCGGCCGGCCATGCCGTCGGGAAAGGGTCGCACAGTTGTTTGCGGCGGCGTAAAAGTTCGCTCATTGAAGCGGTTGAAGACATCGAGAAAAAGCGCGCGCCAGTCCGTGATCACCGGGCCTTCGATCTGTATCATGGTTTCCCGCCAGCGCTCGTTCGGCCGGTGCGGGGGGTCAAACTCATCGGTGATGCCGGCACCCCCGACAAACGCAACCGCATCATCGACCAGCAGGAGTTTGCGGTGATCACGCGCGAGGTTGTCGAACAGCTTCCCCAAGCGGAACCGGTTATACCAGACCACCTCCACGCCGCCGTCGCTGAGCCGGCGACGGTCGTAGCGGTTGAGCCCGAACGCGCCGAAATCATCCAGCAGCAGTTTCACCGTCACGCCCCGGCGGGCGGCGTCGACCAGTGCGTCGATAAACCGCGTTGCCACCCGGCCGGATTCAAACAGATACATTTCAAGCATGACAAGCCGCCGCGCCCCTGCGATCGCGTCAAGCATGCGCGGGAAGAACGCATCGGCGTCGATCAACAATTCGAAGCGATTGCCGTCGCGCCAGGGAAACGTAAACTTAGGTTTCGCCATTTCCCCTTTAAGGCTGGTTACTCGACTTTAATCAAAATAGTGCGGCGTTCGTTGGACCGCACCGAGGCGCTGTCCAGGATGGCGCGGCTGACCGTATTATCGGCGCCGATGATTTGTCCGAGATTAATCCATTCCCCGAGTCTCGCAGTAACCGTGGTCGTTAATTCCTGAAAGTTTACCAAACCGATTGAAGAATCCTCGAGTGAAGAGAGGCGCGGCGTGATCTCAAGAAGGACGCGGTTGCCGCGGAGCCGGGGAAGTACGTCGAAGCCGGTGGTTACGTTTTGCAGTACCATGCCTTGTTCGATGATCGCCCGGTGACCCGTCAGCGTGAGTATCTGTCGGACATGCGGAATCGACTGTCCCACGCGGATATAGGCCCGCCGGCCGTCCAGCACGCGGAGCACCTGGGTGCGATTGCTCCGGGTGACGGTGGCGTCACGTTTGGTGCGGTAACGCAGGCTGTCGGGCCGGCTCCCTCCGATGACCAGCCCAGAATCGTCCGGCGCGGTTTTTTCCGGCAGGATGATGCGTGTGTTTCGCCCGATCCGTTTTTCGCCGCTTAACGCATGCGTCGTGCGCGTGTTGTCGGCGACCACGGCCTGTTTCACGGTGATGGTGAGATTACGCCGGGCGACATCAAGCTGTTGCAGGAGGCGCTCGATTTCCCGCATGTTCTTTGCCGACGTGCGCACGATCAGCCGGTAATCCATGCCTTTGATCACGTCGCCGGGCGCCAGCAAGGGGCGGATGAGGGGAATGATCTCCTGGGCGGGGCGGTTTCTCAGTTGAATGATGCGAACGTCATTATCAGCCGCGGCCTGACCGGGAAACGGGTACGAGGCGGGCAACAGAATAATAACGAGCAAAAGCCTCCTAAGCGGGGCCGGAATATCAATGCACATCAGGACGCCGCGCCCCGGCGAGATGTTTGCGCCAGTAGGGATTCAGGAGGCTGGCGATGTTGACACGTTTGCCCGAGGAAGGGGCGTGAACGAATCGTTGATTGCCGATATAGATTCCTACATGCGACGATCTTTTGCCCTCCTGATTGAAGAACAGCAAATCCCCGCGCCGCAGCTTCTTGAGGGAAACGGGACGGGAGTGCCTGCGCTGGCTCTTGGTGGTGCGCGGCAGCCGCACCCCGGCCCGGAGGTAGCTGTACTGGACCAGGCCGCTGCAATCAAAGCCGCGCGGGGTATTTCCGCCGTAGCGATAAGGTTTCCCGAGCATGCTCAACGCCTGGTCCGCCGCCTTGCTGCCGATCGCCGCGGGCGGGGGTGCGCTCGACGGTTTGCCGGCGCAACCGGATGCCAATGCCATTACCAGCACCAGGAGTGGGGGTGCAATCCATTTTCCTAAGTTCATAGCCGGCCTCCTTTTCAGAGTCCCACGGTGCGAATGGCCGGTACCAAGACGCCGTGCTCCCACATTTCCTCAAACCGGCTCGCCAGCGCCATGGCTTTGTTCCTGCCGTTGAAATCGACCAGACATTCATGCCTTTCTATATCCTGCTGATGGAGATAGCCGTTCCGGTCGGTGAGAATGAACATGTCCTGCATACCCGAGTGTTCCTCATCTACTTGACGTATGTGGATGAAGTCGCTTAACCGCCGGCTCAGACCGATAAGGCGGTCATTGTCCTGAACCAGTTGTCGCGCATCCTCGACCAGCAGCCGAGCCTGATTGTGGCGATGCCGAATGGCGAAGGACGCCAGCGCCTCGGAAAATCGGGCCGTGTTGAAGAAATGGCCGTCAAACCGGGGAGCGGATACAACGATCTCACGCCGCGCCTGTTCGACCAGGGCGACGATATGGTCGCGGATCGCGTCCCGATCCCTTAGTAATAGGCGTTGTTCCGCGTTGCCAGGCTTCTGGTTATGACTGGTTTTCATGGCCATTTGCTCATTGACAGACCCTTTTCCCGGACAAACTGGCTATACTAAGAAACGGTATTTATTAGTTTAGTATAGGAATCCAGATTCACTTCACCACATCAACGAGGAGTAAACATGAGAAGACATGTCCAAGTTGCCCTAGTGATTGTGATGATTCTTTACCTGTTTTGGGGGCTTGCTCTGTTGGCCGTGCCTGAGACCCTTCATAAGATTCTTTCGACGGGGCCCTACGACGTCACCACCACAGCCATGTTCGGGGCAGGCCTGTTTGCCTTTGTCATTATTTTCGCAATGACGGCGCATAACCCCATCCATGAACTTCGGTATGCTTCGGCCGCCGGGGTAATGTTTTTTGGTCTCGTGGCGATCTACCTGATGTTTATCGGCAAAACCATGCCGCTGAGCACATGGACGGTCGCTAGTCTCGTTATCAATCTCGGCGCCGCCGCGTATCTATTGATATCGCTATCCGAGACCACGATGAAGCCGGAAACCGCTCGTGCACGAAGCAGCAGACCCAAGAAGAAAAAGAAAAAAACCAAGCGGGTTAAACGCAGAAGATAGGCTTAAATACCCTGGTTTTCCGGACATAAATGCCCGCCTTGGCGCGGGCATTTTTTTGGGGGATTTGCGGCGTTATTTTCCGGTCTCGCTGATTTTTGCCGCCTGGGCGGCGGCATTGCCGGTGTAGCCGGCCGGCGTCAGGGCCAGCAGGCGTTGTTTGGCCTCCTCGGGGATTTCCAGCGTGTGAACAAACTCCCGCATTGTCTCGCGGGTGATGCCGGTTCTGCCGCGGGTGAGTTGCTTGAGTTTCTCGTAGGGCTGGTCCACGCCGTACCGGCGCATGACCGTCTGCACCGCCTCGGCAAGCACTTCCCAATTGTCCTCCAGGTCCTGCCGCAGTCGCGCGGCGTCCACCTCAAGCTTGCCGATCCCCTTGAGGCAGGAATCGTAGGCGAGCAATGCATGGCCGAACGCCGTCCCCAGGTTACGCAGCACGGTCGAGTCGGTCAGGTCGCGCTGCCAGCGGCTGATCGGCAGCTTGCCGGCGAGGTGATGAAACAGGGCGTTGGCCAGGCCCAGATTGCCCTCGGCGTTCTCGAAATCGATCGGGTTGACCTTATGCGGCATGGTGGAGGAGCCGACCTCGCCGCGCGCCGTTTTTTGCCGGAAATAGCCGAGCGCGATGTAGGCCCAGACGTCACGGCTGAAATCGAGGAGGACCGTGTTGAACCGCGCCACGGCATCGAGCAGCTCGGCGATGTAGTCATGGGGCTCGATCTGGGTGGTGTAGGGATTCCAGGCAAGCCCCAGGTTTTCCACGAAGGCCTTGGCCGCCGCCGGCCAGTCGATGTCCGGATAGGCCACGAAATGGGCATTGTAGTTGCCCACGGCGCCGTTCATTTTCCCCAGGATTTCCACGTTTGCCACCTGGTTCCGCTGGCGGCGCAGCCGGTGGGCGACGTTGGCCATTTCCTTGCCGAGGGTGGTCGGCGAGGCCGGTTGGCCGTGCGTGCGCGCCAGCATCGGCTGGTCGGCGTGTTGCCGGGCGAGGGTTTCAACGGCGCCGATGAGCCGGTCCATAAGCGGCAGCAGGCTTCCGTCGCGTCCTTCCTTCAACATCAGCCCGTAGGCCAGGTTGTTGATGTCTTCCGAGGTACAGGCAAAATGAATGAACTCACTACAGGCGGCAATTTCTTTATTGCCGCGGGTTTTCTCTTTGAGAAAATATTCGATCGCCTTGACGTCATGATTGATGGACGCCTCGATTTCTTTTACGCGCCGCGCGTCCGCCTCCGAAAAACGGGAGACGATGCCGTTCAGCAACCGGACGGTGGCCGGTGAAAACGGCGGTACCTCATTGATCTGCGGATGATCGCTCAAGGTTTGCAGCCAGCGGACTTCCACCAGTACGCGCAACCGGATCAGGCCGAATTCGCTGAAAAGCGGGCGCAGGCTTGCCGTCTTTCGTTCGTAGCGTCCGTCGAGCGGCGACAGGGCGGTGAGTGCGTTTAATGCCTGCGCACCTTCGGCCGGGTTATCGGGTCCGCGGTCAGGTGCATGTGAGTCCATGTAAGCGCGCAGCTTTTCGACTTTGATTACCCCGGGATCTTGAATGTGGCCCGCAACCAGTTTTCGTAGCCACTCCAGGCCGAGGCCGGTGTCTTTTGCCACCGTCGGCAACCGCCCCTTCTGGGCGTCCAGGAAGGCAATGATTTCATCCAAGGCCTGTGCCATATATGCCATTCTAGTAAAATATTACTAGATTGGGGAGGGGCATATAACTTATTGTAGTTGAAAGGGTTATTCAGGGATTTGCCCCCGGCTTCGGTTTTGTTTGCTAGGATTCCGACCCCGCAGAGCGGGTTGGCAGAGGCGATGCCGTCGGCACGGCCTGCCGAATAACCCCCCCGCCGAGGCACAACTCTTCCCGGTAAAACACCACCGACTGGCCGGGCGTGACGGCCCGCTGGGGCTGGTCAAATGCCACGCGGGTGCGGCCGTCCGCAAGCCATTCGATTCGGCACGCCTGGTCCGGCTGGCGGTAACGGGTCTTGGCGTGCAGCCTCTGGGCGGGTGCCGGTGGGGCGCCGGAAACCCAGTGGAGTTGGTCGGCGTCCAGCCCCTCGCTGTACAGCGCCGGATGGTGCTCGCCCTGTTCCACGTACAGCGTGTTGGTTTCCGTGTCTTTGGCGACCACGTACCACGGTTCGCCCGCCCCCCCGATGCCGAGGCCGTGACGCTGGCCGAGGGTGTAGTACATGAGCCCGTCGTGGCGGCCTTTGTACGCGCCGGCTAGGGTGCGGATCTCACCCGGTTGCGCCGGCAGGTAGCGCGCGAGAAAAGATTTGAAATCGCGCTCACCGATAAAACAGATGCCGGTGCTGTCCTTGCGATCGAAATTGGGCAGCCCGGCCTTGCGGGCGAGTGCGCGTACCTCGGGTTTGGTTAAGTCGCCGATGGGAAAAAGGACTTTGCCCAATGCTTTTTGTCCCAGTGTGTATAAAAAATACGTCTGGTCCTTGTTGCCGTCTTTGGCTTTGAGCAGCTGATAATGCCCATCCTGTTTGCGTACCCGCGCATAATGGCCGGTCGCGATAAACGCCGCGCCGCGATCCAGGGCGTGTTCCAGAAAAGCGCTGAATTTTATCTCCTTGTTGCACAGCACATCCGGATTGGGGGTGCGCCCGGCCCGGTGTTCCGCCAGAAAATAGGTAAAGACCCGGTCCCAATATTCGGCGGAAAAATTGACGGTCTGCAGCGGGATGTCCAAGTGGGCGCACACGGCGCACGCCATCTTGTAATCCTCCTCGGCGGCGCACCGGCCCGCGGTGTCGTCTTCTTCCCAGTTTTTCATGAACAGGCCGTGCACCTCGTAGCCCTGCTGCTTGAGGAGCAGGGCGGCGACGGCCGAGTCCACCCCCCCGGACAGGCCGACGACGACCTTTTGTTTACCGACGGCGGTCATTTCACGTCACGCCGGACGGATGCGGGTGCGGTATTCGGGGCCAGGTCTTTGAGAAAGTCGAGGGGATAACGGTGGCCGGCGAGATAATCATCAATACAGCGCAGCACCTGCGGACTGCGGTGTCGCTGCCCTTGTCGCCGGATTTCCTCCGGCGTCATCCACAGTGCCTGAAGGATACCGTTGTCCAGGGGACGGTCGGGCTCGTGGTGCAGCACCCGGCCGGTGAAGGCAAAGCGCAGGTAGGTCAAGGGCTTGTCCGGGTGCGGCCAGCGGTAAACACCGAGCAAGGCCTCGGGCGCAAAGTGCCAGGCGGTCTCTTCCAGCGTTTCGCGCACCACCGCCGCCAGCAGGCTTTCCCCCTCATCCAGATGGCCGGCCGGCTGATTCAACACCGTCTGTCCGTCCGCGTCTTCCTCCACCAGCAAAAACCGACCCTCCCGCTCGATGACGGCGGCAACGGTCACATTGGGCTTCCAGATCATGGACACATAATACAGTGAGGGGTGAGGGGTGAGGAGAGGGTTTTATTACCCTTCTCTCCTCTTTACTGGCCGAGCCGGCGGTGATCATCGCTTCCTTGGGGGAAATCTGATGTTAGAATGCGCCACTTTTACAACGGAACCACGCATGCCTTTCACCAAAATCAAGGTCCCTGCCGACGGCGAAAAGATCACCGTCAAGCCCAATTTCTCCCTGAACGTGCCGGATCGCCCGGTGATCCCCTTTATCGAGGGCGACGGTATCGGCAGGGATATCACGCCGGTGATGCGCCGGGTGG
>WGFP01000004.1 GCA_015492195.1 Acidiferrobacterales bacterium | reverse complement strand
GCCCAGCACATGGCCCGTGTCGGCAATTGGGAATGGGAGGTCGTAACCAATGAAGTTTCCTGGTCGGACGAGATCTATCGTATCTTCGGCCTGACGCTGCGGGAATTCAGGGGCAGCTATGAAATGTTTCTGAAATCCGTGCACCCTGAAGACCGGGAGCGCGTGAAGCGCGCCGTTAATGAAGCGCTGTATGAAAACAAGCCCTACAGCATTGATCATCGTATTGTTTTGCCCAACGGCGAGGTGCGTTTTGTCCATTCGCAGGCCGAGGTTGCTCGCTATGAGTCCGGCAAACCCATCCGCATGGTGGGAACGGTGCAGGACATCACCGAACGCAAGCAGACGGAACAGCGGGTGCGCGTCCAGCAGGCCGCGTTGTTGGAATTGACCACCCACGAGACTATTAAACGGGGCAATTTAGAAGCGGCGTTGAAGCTGATTACGGAGACGGCCGCCCGCACGCTTGCGGTCGATCGGGTCGGCATATGGTTCTTCGAAGATAATCATTCCAAGATTCGCTGCATTGATCTTTACGAACGGGGCGCGGACCGCCATACGGAGGGGGCCGAACTGGTGGCCAAGGATTATCCGACCTATTTCAGGGCCTTGGAAGCAGACCGGGTTATTGCCGCCCATGATGTCCATGTCAATCCCAACACCAAGGAGTTTTCCGCTTCATACCTGACGCCCCTTGGCATCACTTCCATGCTGGACGCGCCGATTCGACTCGGGGGTGAACTGATCGGCGTGGTGTGCCATGAACACGTGGGCCCGGCCCGCCGTTGGACCTCAGACGAGCAAAATTTCGCGGGCTCCATCGCGGACATGGTCACGCTGACCATGGAGTTGCGGGAACGCCGCCAAGCCGAGGAAGCGCTGCGCGCCAGCGAAGAAAAGACCCGCCTGTTGCTCGAATCCACCGGCGAGGCGATTTACGGCGTGGACCTCGACGGCAATTGTACTTTCGCCAACCCTGCGTGTTTGAAACTCTTGGGTTATGGTGATGTGGCCCAGATTCTTGGTAAGAACATGCACGCGTTGATTCACCACACGCGAGTGGATGGGAGGCCTCATTCGACGAAAGAATGTCACATCTCACATGCTTTTCATGCCGGTAAAGGCACCCATTCAGGCGATGAACTGCTTTGGCGTCGGGACGGCACCTCCTTTCACGCTGAGACGTGGTCTTATCCCATCCGCCGAGACGGAAAAATCATCGGAGCGGTGGTCACCTTTGTCGATATCACCGAGCGCCGACAAGCGGAAGCGCAGATGGGCAAGCTGTCGCGCGCGCTTGAGCAAACGGCGGATTCCGTCGTTATTACCGACAAAGAGGGCGTGATTGAATACGTCAACCCCGCCTTCGAGACCACGACGGGTTTCACGCGCGCGGAGGCCGTTGGCCGCAAGCCGAACATTGTCAAGTCAGGCAGGCACGGTCAGGCATTCTACGAGCGGTTGTGGAGCACGATTCTCAAGGGCGAGGTATTCAGCGATGTTATGGTTAATCGCAAGAAAGACGGCGCACTTTACTACGAAGAAAAAACCATCACGCCGCTCAAAGACGCCAAGGGAAACATTACCCACTTCGTTTCCACCGGAAAGGACATCACGGAGCGTATGCAAACCCAGGAACGGTTACATCATCTTGCCCACCACGACATCCTGACCGATTTGCCGAACCGCATGTTGTTTATGGACCGCCTGGAACATGCCTTGTCGCGCGCACGCTGGGCCGGGCGCTTGGTGGCCGTGCTTTTCCTGGACATGGACAGGTTCAAGATCGTCAACGACACCCTGGGGCACGATGTCGGGGACCGTCTGCTCCAGGCTTTTGGAAGGCGCCTGCGCGCCTGTGTGCGTGAGGGGGACACGGTGGCGCGACATGGGGGCGACGAGTTCGTCATTGTGCTTGAAGACATTGCTGCGGTTGACGATGTGCCTGCCACCGCCAGAAAAATTCTGGATGCCTTGGCGCCGCCGTTTCAAATAGACGGCCGTGAGTTGTTCGTGACCAGCAGCATCGGCATCAGTCTACATCCCAACGACGGCCGGGACGCCCCCACGCTCCTGAAGAACGCGGATGCCGCCATGTATCGCGCCAAGGACATGGGCCGCAATACCTACCAGTTTTATTCCGCCGACATGGGGGCCAAGGCCTTCGAGCGGCTGACCCTGGAAACCAGCCTGCGTCATGCGCTTAGGCGAAAGGAATTCCTGCTGTATTACCAGCCGCAGGTGGACATGGACTCCGGCCGCATAGTCGGCGTCGAGGCATTATTGCGCTGGCAGCATCCGGATCTGGGGTTGGTGTTGCCCGGCGATTTTATTCCATTGCTGGAAGATACCGGTCTTATTGTTCCGGTGGGGGAGTGGGTCCTGCAAACGGCCTGCACCCAGGCGAAGGCCTGGCAGCGTGCCGGACTCCCTCCGGTAAGACTCACCGTCAATTTGTCCGCCAGGCAGTTCGCCGAGCCCAATCTCACGGACACGGTCGCCCGTATCTTAAATGAAGTTGATTTGGACCCCGCATTTCTGGAGCTGGAGATCACCGAAAGCGTCATTATGCAAAATGCCCAGGCGACGATAGACACCCTGGCCGCATTGGGGAACATGGGGGTTAGGTTTGCAATTGATGATTTCGGTACCGGCTATTCTTCTCTAAGTTACCTTAAGCGTTTCTCCATTAATACCCTCAAAATCGATCGCTCGTTCGTGCGCGACATTACCACCGATCCCGATGACGCCGCGATCATCACGACCATCGTCGCCATGGCGCACAATCTGAAGTTGAACGTCGTGGCCGAAGGCGTGGAGACGGAGGAACAACTTGCCTTCCTGCGAGCCGGTGGTTGTGACGGCTTCCAGGGCTATCTCTTCAGCCGTCCGGTAGCGGCGGAAAAGCTTGCCCGTTTATTGCAGCGGAAAATAATCCCTAAAAACCGGGCCGACGCCGCAGAGCAAAATTGAGATACAGCGCGAAGCTTAACAACAACAGCGCACCGGCCTGATGGGCTACGGCGAGGGGTATCGGCACGATGTAGAGCAAAGTGGTGACGCCGAGCGTCACCTGAATCGCAAGCATGGCCAGCAAGCCGTGGAAGGCGGCGCGCGTTCGGAAGGGCAATGAGGCGCGTTTTGCCAGCAGCCAGTAGGCCGGTATCACCAGAACCAGAAGGTAGGCGATAAGGCGATGGTTGAATTGCACCGTCGCGATATTCTCGAACAGGTTGGCCCATAGCGGCTGCATGGCATAAAGCCCTTCCGGAATCCAACGGTCGTTCATGAGCGGAAAGGTGTTAAAGGCAAACCCGGCCCGGGTTCCCGCAACAAAGCCGCCCGACAGAATCATGAGAAATATCAGGCCCGTGACCGCGACCCCGAAGCGCCGCAGTCCCTGAGCCGCGCTTCCCTCGTTTGGATAGAGCAGCCCGAGGGCCACCCAGAATATGTAGGCATAGATAATTACCGCAAGTCCAAGGTGCGCCGTGAGGCGATAGGGGCTGACGCGGGGGTAATCCACCAGCCCGCTTTTGACCATAAACCAGCCCAGCAGTCCCTGTAACCCGCCGAGCACGAACATGGCGACCAATTTGGGGATTAACGTTTTTTCAATTTTTTTCCGTATCAAAAAGTACACAAAGGGGACCAAAAAGACGAATCCGATCAGGCGTCCGAGCAGACGGTGCGCGTATTCCATCCAGAAGATGGATTTGAAGGCCTCAAGACTCATACCGAGGTTGACCTTGCGATATTCCGGCGTTTGTTTGTACTTGTTAAAGGCCTCCTCCCATTGTTGGGAGTTCAGGGGCGGGATTATGCCCATGATCGGATCCCATTCGACGATTGACAGCCCCGACTGGGTGAGTCGCGTCACGCCGCCCAGCACGACGATGGCAAAGATTAGGATGCAACAGACAAGGAGCCATGTGGCGATCTGTCTGTTGTCGTTCGTTGCGGTGTCCATCTTAATTTACTTTGTGTGTAGTTTGGATGATATATTTTGCGAATAGTCAATGATAATAACGCCGCCGTAGATTGAGCGGGTGAAGCTTTGCAGGAAAAGCGCGTCGACAGGAATGCCGCGACACCGGGCAAAATGTAGCGTCACCATTATTGTCACACCATGACGAGGTCACAATAATCGGAAAAACCACGAGCGTATTCCAAGTTTGAAAGAATTCTCTACGCATTATTTTGAAATGTAGGATACAATAACAGGCGGTTACATGCCATGACCGCAAAGCTTATTGATCATTTCGGAAGGCGTATCGAGTACGTTCGGTTATCGGTGACGGACCGGTGCAACCTGCGCTGTTTTTATTGTTTGCCGAAAGGGTATAAGACGTTCGAGGAGCCGGGGAACTGGTTGACCTTTGACGAGATCGAGCGGGTCATCCGCGCCTTTGCGGAACTGGGCGTCAACCGGGTCCGGTTGACCGGCGGCGAGCCCCTGTTGCGCAAAGGCCTGCCGCGGCTGGCAGGCACGTTGTCGGCACTGCCGGGTATCGAAGATCTGTCGCTGAGCACCAACGCGACGTTGTTGGAGCGCCATGCCGCCGACCTTCGGCGTGCCGGGATATCCCGCATCAATGTCAGTCTCGATTCCCTCAAGCCGGAACGGTTTGCGCGGATTACGGGAGGGCGCCTGGAGCCGGTCCTTGCCGGCTTGATGGCGGCGAAGGATGCCGGGCTTGCGCCGATCAAAATCAACATGCTTGCGCTGAAAGGCGTCAACGACGACGAGTTCGAGGCCATGGTGCGGTTCTGTCTCGAACACGGTTTTACCTTGCGCCTGATCGAGACCATGCCCATGGGCAACACCGGCCGCGGTGCCAGCCGCCGTTACCTGAATCTGCAAGAGGTAAAACGGAAATTGGCCAAAACCTTCGAGCTGATTCCCGGTGTGATGCCGGGCGGCGGTCCGGCGCGTTACGTGCAGGTCAAAGGTACGGATTTGCGCATCGGTTTCATTGCTCCGATCTCGCAGCACTTTTGCGAAACCTGCAACCGCGTGCGCCTGACGGTGGACGGTACCCTGTACTTGTGTTTGGGCCAAGAGCACAGCGTGCCGTTGCGTCCCCGGTTGCGGGAGGGGATCAGCGACGCGGGGTTAAAAGCGGCGCTGACCGAGGCCTTGGCCTTGAAGCCCGAACGCCACGAGTTCCGGGAAAAGCCGTACCAAGTAATCCGGCTCATGTCCATGACCGGCGGCTAGTTTGTTTTTATATTGACTAACGCCCCGGACTTCTAAAGAAACGCCGGGCATTGGTCAGGCGTACCTTCACAGCCAGCTCCTCGGGCAACTGATTCAGCCAGCGCCGGTGGAAGTCCAGAAATTCCCCGATGCGTTCCCAACCGGTATCGGGTTCGTCCCAACTGTGCAGATTCTCCACCGGCCACACGGGATCGGAGCCGGTCATGAACCGGTCCGGATATTTCTCGATCAACGCCGCCCACTCGGGAAGCAATGCCCCGTTATCGTTGGTGATCGGTGAATCAATGTAGCGCCAGGGGCCGCGGGCGGAAAACTCGGCCCAGACATTTGGGCAGGCCTGCATGAGCGCACCGACTTGTTCGGCATCCAGCAATCCGCCGGCATGGGCCCAGAGAAAACGCGCGCGCGGATATTTTTGGCACAGCGGCAGGAAATAGCGGTAACTGGAGGTTTCGACGTGGATCAATACCGGTACATCGTATTCAATGGCAAGCTGAATCAGCCCGTTTAACACCGGGTTGTTGCGGCCGGGGCCGCGTCCGGCGATGAGATGAAATTCGCCGATGCCGAAATAGTTTCCGCCGGCAAGCGCCTTGCGCGCCGCGCCCAATACCCGCTTGTCGTTGAACCAGCTGTGACGCCGGCCGCCCTCCAGATAGGGGCGATACAACGGAATGATCCAATCGCCGCCGGCCTCGCGCAGTTTCAGCGCCAGTTCCGGCGGCGTACTGGAGACGACGGCCAGCGTCACGTTCTCCCGCTTGAGATAGCTTACCGCCTCTTCCGGGGTCGTCACCCCTTCCTGATCCCAGTTATAGTGCAGGTGCACGTCGGCGAAGGGATTTGGCGCCGTTACCGATGCGCAACCCGCAACGATGGTTACAAGCAAGACGCCGCCAAGGCCGGATAATAAATATAAGATATTGAATTTCACGGATGAGCAATAAACAGTAATCAGTAAAAGCAGGGTTAAAGCATCAAGGAAAGGCCCCGCTCCCGGGTGTACGGATTGTTTGTTACTATAACCGAGATCACGTTTTAGGGTAACAGGGTTCCATTATGGCGCCTAAGGGATACGGACCCCGCAAACCGGCGGGCGGCAAGCCGAACAGCGATAAACTGGATCAAATCGTCGCGCGGGCCAACAAGGACCGGGATGCGCGCATGCAGGGGTACCGCGAGCAATCCCTGAAGATTCATCCCTGGGTCTGCGCCCGCTGCGGGCGCACGTTCACCCGCGAAAACCTGCACGAACTGACCGTGCACCACAAGGACCACAACCACGACAACAACCCGCCCGACGGCAGCAACTGGGAGAACCTGTGCCTGTATTGCCACGACAACGAGCATCAGCGGTTTGCCCACTTGGTTCAGGGCGAGGGCATGGTGCTTGCAGGGGAAAAGAAAAAGCCGGCCACTCACAATCCTTTTGCCGGTCTTAAAGACATGCTGAAGAACAAAAGAAAATAGAGGTTTGATGGTGGGGTATGGGTGTTTGTCGCATGACCCAAGGAACGGGAAGAAAGCTGCATGGTTGCATGGGCCGCAACGCCTCGGCGGGATTCGGCGTGTTCCGCAGGTTGTCGATAATGCAGGGCTTAAGGCGCCAACGCTGCGTTGCATCAGGGAGCAGACTGTAAATGCTTCCATTTGAGCAACACGCCGTCACGCTTGGTATTGTTATACTGCTGACCGTGGTCACACCCGTGCAGGCAGCCGACAGCCACATTGAAATCTGCTACGGCTTTGGCTGCAAACGGCAGGCTACTCTCGTTCTCGGCGACGCACCGGCCGAAATGCTTGGCCGCTTGTTTCAACCGGCGGCCGCCAATGGCGCGCAGGAACGCGGGCAGATCGCCCGCGCCATCGCCTATCTGGAACGTCATGTGGGCAGAATAACCGGCACCGATCGGGACGTCGGCGGCAACTACGACTCGGAGCGCGATTACCCGCGGCGGTATCAACTCGACTGCATCGATGAGTCGCGCAATACCACCACCTACCTGCGTTACCTCGACCGGCTGGGACTGTTGCGTTGGCATCGTCCGATGGCGCGACACTACCGCAGCCGTTTTCTCGTCGATGGTCACTGGACCGCCGTAATCGAAGAAACCGGAAGCGGTCGGCGCTTCGCCGTTGATTCATGGTATCACGACAACGGCGAGCCACCTGAGATCCAGCCACTTGAGGATTGGCTGAAACGGAAACGTCCTCCCTTGGCAATTCCAGATTGAATACCATGTTTTTATGCCTGATTTGCCGACCCGTCACAGCCATAATCGAATCAGCCCCCACTCTTGTCGGCACAATTCTTGTCAACCATTTCGTTATGGTGAAGTTTCTTGGTCTGAGGACAAAAGAAAATGGGACGACCAACCTGCACGTTTCGTTTTAAGAAAAACCGGCTCTTTGTCCGACTAACAACCGGTGCGAGCCGTGTTATTGGGCCGATCGAACACCGGCAGTGTAGCGTGTATTGATGAAAGTCTCGATTTATACCAAGTCAGATTGACTTAGGTCAAAGCCGCCCGGGGCGGTTCTTCGTATGATGAGCCGTTCTTATGAAGCGGCGGCGCCCCGTTATCGGCTATACCCTCCACGGCAACCGGTATCTGAACATCACCAGCCGGTGCACGTTGCGCTGCGCCTTTTGCCCGAAATTCAACGGCTCCTGGGCGGTGGAGGGGCACGAGCTGCGCCTGTTCCAGGACCCTTCTCCCGAAGAGATCATGGCGGCGGCGGGCGACCCCAGCGACTATAGCGAGGTCGTGTTCTGCGGCCTGGGTGAACCGACCCTGCGGCTATACACGGTGCTGGAAATCGCTTCCCGTTTGCGGGCGCAGGGGGGTTATATCCGTTTGAATACGGACGGCTTGGCGAACCTGGTCTTCGGCCGCGACGTGACGCCCGATCTCGAAAATAACATTCATGCCTTGTCCGTCTCGCTGAATGCCCAGGACGAGGAAACCTATAACCGCCATTGCCGTCCGCCGCTCCCGGGCGCCTATCAATCCTTGCTGGATTTCGTGCAGCGGGCGCGCGATTTTGTGCCGGCCATTACGCTGACCGCCGTCGACGGCCTGCCCGGCGTGGACATCGCCGCCTGTGAAGAGATCGCTGAACGCCTTGGCGTGGATTTCCGCCGCCGCGTTCTCGGTATCGTCGGCTGATGTTTTTATCCTTTAGGTGACTCTGAAATGGCGCTCGCGGATTATGTCCAAACCTTGGGACAGGTGATGCTTACCCGTTATGGGGAGCGCGTGCACAAGCTCGCGATCGACGCCGGTTTCACCTGCCCCAACCGTGACGGCAGCAAGGGTCGCGGCGGCTGCACCTTTTGCAATAACGCCTCGTTCAGCCCGAATGAACGGAAAATCAAACCGATCGCACTGCAAATCGCGGCGGGGCGTGAAGTCATCGCCAAACGCACCGGCGCGCGCAAGTTTATCGCCTACTTCCAGGCCTACACCAACACCTATGCCGATCTGGATTACCTGAAGAGGCAATATGACACGGCGCTGGCGGAACCGGATGTCATCGGCCTGTCCATCGGCACGCGTCCCGACTGTGTGCCTCCGAAGGTGCTGGATCTGCTGGCCGACTACCGCGACCGCGGTTATGAACTCTGGCTCGAACTGGGCCTGCAATCGGCCTTTGACGCCACGCTTGAGCGCGTCAAACGCGGCCACAGCTTCCAGGATTACGAAAACGCCGTGCGCGCGGCGCACGCCCGCGGCCTGCTGGTTTGCACCCATCTTATTATCGGTCTGCCCGGCGAGAGCGCGGCGCACGCGCGCGTATCGTTACAGCGCGTGCTGGACGGCGGGGTCGCCGGCCTTAAGCTGCATCCGTTGCACGTGGTGAAGGGAACGCAGCTGGCCAACAGCTATCGTCGCGGTGAATATCAGCCCCTGAGCCAGGAAGAATACATTCG
>WGFP01000003.1 GCA_015492195.1 Acidiferrobacterales bacterium | reverse complement strand
GTGGTTTTCGTTGCCCGCGTTTTACCTACGGCACGCGATTGTTTTTTAGGAATACGGGAGGCGACGGAAGATTTGGGTGCGCGTGACGGCGTCTTGCGCGTTTTTATGTTGCCTTTAGCCCCTTTTCTCGCCAGCAGTTGCAACAATTCTTTTCTCCGCAACGCCGAGTAGCCTTTTAGTCCCAGTGCCTTCGCCTGGGCGCGGAGTTCTTCCATGGTTTTGTATTTCATCGTTATTCACCAAGCCGTTTATACGATAATCCCTGTCCAGTTCGGCTATTTTGAGCCCAACGGGGGCGTTGTGCAATTGCTTTATATCAATCAGGAGGCGCGTCCGGCTAACGTGTGTGCAAGGCCGTTTTGTAGAGCTTGATATAGGCGTCGGCGCTTTTACGCCAGGAAAAATCCTGGCGCATGCCGTTTAGCGCCAATTTTTTCCACTGACGGCCGTTGCGATAGCCGTCGAGCGCGCGCGTAACTGCGGCGGCGAGGGCGGCCGGTTCCGCCGGGTCGAAGACAAAACCGGTGGCGGTACCTGCCCTGAGGTTTGCCGGCGTGGCGTCCACCACGGTATCCGCCAGCCCGCCGATTCGCCGCACGATCGGGACCGTGCCGTAGCGTAGGCCGTAGAGCTGGTTCAATCCGCAGGGTTCGAAACGCGACGGCATCAGGATCATGTCGCTGCCTGCCACGATACGGTGCGCGAGCGCCTCATCATAGCCAATGCGCACCGCAAGCCGGTTACCGGCGTGAGCCGCGGCGTGCTCCAAGGCCTTCTCGTATCTTGTTTCGCCGCTTCCCAGGATCACCATCTGCAACGGCATGCCGGCGAGTTTCGGTATCGCGCCAAGTAACAGGTCAATGCCTTTCTGATACACGAGCCGGCCCACCATGCCGATGACGGGCATGTCGGGATCGGGGGGCAATTCGAACTCCTTCTGAAGGGCGAGCTTGTTTGCAAGTTTGTTCCGGAAACGGTGCGCGGAATACGGCTTGCTCAGATGCGCATCGTGCGCCGGGTCCCATTCGACCGTGTCGATGCCGTTGAGGATGCCGGTAAGAGAGCGGGAACGGCGCCGCAACACGCCGTCCAGGCCGCAGCCGAATTCCGGCGACTGGATTTCGCGTGCGTAGGTGGGGCTCACCGTGGTCAACCGGTCGGCGAACACCACCCCGCCCTTGATAAAGGAAAGCGCGCCGTGGAATTCCAACGCCTCGGACGACCAGAGTGTGTCGGGCAGTCCCAGCGCGGTGAAGGTGTCGCGCGGAAACAGGCCCTGGTAAGACAGGTTGTGAATGGTGAAAACGGTTGCGGGGCGGCGTGTTTCCAGTGAAAGCCACGCGGGCACCAGCCCGGCCTGCCAGTCGTGGCAATGAACGACGTCCGGTTGCCAGGAGAGACTTGTGCGTCCCAGCGCGAGCGCCACGGCGGTGCGCGCAAGCAGCGCGAAGCGCGCCGCGTTGTCGTACCAATCGTTTCCGTAAGGATCATAATAAGGATTGCCGGGGCGGTCGTAGGCCGGTGGATAATCCACGAGCCAGACCTTTACGCGCTTGCCCGGCAGCTTGCCCTCAAGCAACGTGATATGGTGCGGGAACAGCGGCGGCTGCAGGCGGGCGACGGGCTCAAACCCGTCGGCGCGCGCCAGCGTATCCCGGTAGCCGGGCATAAGCAGGCGCACGTCACAACCCAGCGACTCAAGGGCGACAGGCAGGCTCCCGCAAACATCGCCCAGGCCGCCGGTTTTCATGAGCGGGTACGCTTCGCTGGTGACAAACAGTACTTTATGCATGTTGTGATTACTTTTTGTTGTTGGCATTCCGGTTTTCCGGCGTGCGGGCGGACGGGATACACAAACGCCCCGGATGGTATGGTAAATTCAAACAGGGCGGTATTCGAGTCTTTTTACCGCACGGGAAGCAATTGTTGCTTCATCCCAAGCGAGGCGGCGAGGATGACCCTGAAAATGCCCGGCAAGGAATCGCTCTATGTCTGATGACGCGCGTCTCAAGGTCGTACTCTGCTGGCACATGCACCAGCCGCAATACCGCGATCCCATTGACGGCCGGTATCAGTTGCCATGGACATACCTGCACGCCATTAAGGATTACGTCGACATGGCGGCGCATCTTGAGGCGGTGCCGGCGGCGCGCGCCGTGGTCAACTTCGCGCCCGTGCTTCTGGAACAAATCACCGACTACGCCCAACAGGTTCATGGGTTTCTCGCAAACGGCGGGACGATCCGTGATCCGCTCCTGGCCGCGTTGGGCAATGCGGCAATGCCTGTTGCAAACGACGCCCGCCTGAGTTTGGTCAAGCACTGCCTGCATGCCAACGAGGAACGGCTGATCGCACGTTTCCCGGCGTACAAACGCCTCGCGGACTTAGCGTCGTCATATGTCGCGCAGCCGGAAACCTTGGTATCCGCCGATGAGCATATTCTTGCGGACCTTTTGGTCTGGTATCACCTTGCCTGGCTCGGGGAGACGGTGCGCCGCGAAGATAAGCGCATCAAGGGCCTCGTAGACAAGGCGGACAAGTATACTTTCAACGATCGCCGCCAGGTGCTTGAGGTTATCGGCGAACTCTTGTCCGGCCTCATCGGTCGCTATGCGCGGCTTGCGGAACGCGGCCAGGTGGAACTGTCCATTACGCCCTATGCGCACCCGATCATGCCGTTGTTGCTTGATTTCGAATGCGCGCGCGAGGCCACGCCCGAAGTGCGGCTGCCGCCTATCGCGGCCTATCCCGGCGGAGAAGAACGGGTCCGCTGGCACATTCGCCAGGGTATCGAAACCTTCCGTAATCACTTCGGCGGCACGCCGGCGGGATGCTGGCCGTCGGAGGGCGCCGTGAGCCTGGCCTGCCTGAAGTTGCTCGCCGAGTCGGGGTTTGCCTGGGCCGCCAGCGGGGAAGGGGTGCTGCACAACAGTTTGATTAAATCCGGCCACGCGCCGCATGCCATGAAAGAGGCGTGGCTCTACCGGCCCTATGCGGTGGCTGAAAGCGGTTTGGCCTGCTTTTTCCGCGACGACGGATTGTCCGATCTTATCGGATTTACTTACTCAGACTGGGCCGCCGATGATGCCGTCAATGACCTGATCCACCACCTTGAGAACATCGCCGGCCGCTGTCGCGGCCACCCTGATCATGTGGTGTCTATTATTATGGACGGCGAAAACGCCTGGGAGCATTACCCTGAAAACGGGTATCATTTTTTGAGCGCGCTGTATCAGCGCCTCACCACGCATCCGCAACTGATGCTCACCACGTTTTCCGATTGTCTCGCCACCCACGCGGCCAAGCGCCTGCCCACGCTTGTGGCCGGAAGTTGGGTGCACGGCGCTTTTTCCACCTGGATCGGCGATCCGGATAAAAATCGCGGCTGGGAGATGCTGATGGACGCCAAGCATGCCTTTGATGCTGTTGTCGGTAGTTTGAGCCGTGAGCAACGCGCCGCCGCGGAGCGCCAGCTTGCGGTCTGCGAGGGGTCGGACTGGTTCTGGTGGTTCGGCGGTGACAACCCGGCGGACACCGTCAGCGATTTTGAGCGTCTTTACCGTCTGCACCTCACCGGCCTTTATCGACTGCTGGGCCGGGAGCCGCCCGCGTACCTGTCGCGGGTCTTTGCGCACGGCCACGGCAAGCCGTTGCCCGGCGGGGCCATGCGCCCGGGGCAAGAAGCCGCCCCGTCATGAGGCAGGCCTCGTTTCTGGACCGCCGACGGGCCGGGGTGCTGCTGCATCCGACGTCGCTTCCGGGCCGCGCCGGGTGGGGGGACCTCGGTCCGGAGGCTTATCGCTTTGTGGATTTTCTGGTTGAAGCGGGTTTCACGGTCTGGCAGATGCTGCCGCTCGCGCCGACCCACGCCGACGGTTCCCCCTATCTTTGTCTTTCGGTGCATGCCGGCAATCCCCGGCTGATCAATATGAAGCTTTTAATAGAGTGGGGCTGGCTGGAACGGGAAGCGTGCGCGCGCAACAAGCAGATCACCGTCGATCACCATTCACGCTGTTTAAGGCAAGCCCGTCGCGAGTTTTCGCAGCACGCCTCTGCCGCGGACCGCAAGTCGCTGCGGGCGTTCACAGAGACGGAAGCGCACTGGCT
>WGFP01000002.1 GCA_015492195.1 Acidiferrobacterales bacterium | reverse complement strand
TTTTCGTTTTACCTTCCTATGCCAACGAGGGCGTGCCGCAGGCGCTCATGCAGGCGATGGCGTGCGGCCTGCCGGTGGTGACGACGCCGGTCGGCGGTATTACCGAGGCCGTGGAGAACGGCACGACGGGCATACTGGTCGAGCCGCGGCGGACGGATGCCTTGCAAGTGGCCATACAGCGTTTGCTGGACGATACCCGTCTCAGAGACCGCCTGGGGAAAGCCGCCGAGAGGTTCGCGCGCGAAAATTTCAGCGCCGAAGCCATGCTGGACAGCATGGAGGCCTTGTTCAAGACAATGCGTGATCGCCATGGCTAGCCGCACGCCTTCCCGGATTCTGGTGGTTCTGCTGGCGTTAATGCAAACCCTAAAACCATGGGGCAGACGCCGTCCCCCGACTTCGCCTGGTCGCATTCTCATCGCGCACCACTTGTTACTGGGTGACACGCTCATGTTAACGCCGCTGCTGGCGAAGCTGCGTGAGCGCTATCCCCAGGCGCAGGTGGTCATGACGACCCCAAAGGCCATTGCGCCGCTTTACCAACACAAGCCGTATGGCGTGGATGCCGTCCCTTACGATCCACGCGACATCCAAACACTGTCGGCGCTGATAAAAATGTCCGGTTTTGACCTTGCCCTGGTTCCCGGAGACAATCGTTTCAGCTGGCTGGCAAAGGCCCTGGGCTCGCGCTGGATCGTTGCTTTCGCCGGAGACCGCCCGCCATACAAGAGCTGGCCGGTAGATCAATTCATTCCCTATCCTGATAAACCCGCGGCATGGGGAGACATGGTCGCCGGCTTGATCGATGGCCCGGCACCGGCTTGCTATCGACCCGAACAGTGGTCCGATCCCGATTGCAGGCCTTTCGAGGTACCGCCGGCGCCCTACTGTGTGCTGCATGTGGGCGCCAGTTCCCCCCTGAAGTTATGGGAGAATGAAAAATGGCGCGACTTGGCCGCCCATGTGGCGGACCTGGGTTATCGGGTCGTCTGGAGCGCGGGCGGGGCCGAAGCGAAATATATTGCCGCCGTGGACCCGGATGGCAGGCACGCGTCTTATGCCGGACAACTTGACCTGGCGCAGCTTTGGAAGCTGATCAAGAATGCCGAATTACTTGTGAGCCCGGACACCGGCATTGCCCATCTCGGAAGAATCGTGGGCACGCCGACCATTACCCTTTTCGGCCCCGGCTCGGCGGTCATCTGTGGGAGCGGCGATTTCTGGCGAGACAGTCCCTATCGTGCGGTGACGGTGGAAGATTTTCCCTGCCGTGACCAGCGGATCCTTTTTCGGCGAAAGATCAGTTGGGTAAAACGCTGTGGCAGAAGCACGCGAGAGTGCCGGGAACCTGCTTGCATGCAGGCAATAGGTATTGAAAATGTGCAACGGGCGATCGCTGCTTTGTTATCACCGACCTGAAACAGACCAATAAGGATTAACATGTTCAGCGATATTCAGGCCAATAAAATCGTTCAATTTCACGACACTTGTGTGGCCTCACCGGGCTGGGCCAAATCAACGGCCCCGCAGTTCGCCGAAGGGGTATGGAAATATATCGAGCTCAATCATCGTTTTAATTCACTGCTCTGGGATGAGGAAGATAAGGCCAGACGCAAGGACGTATCGGATGGTGAAATCGCGGCCAATAAAAGGGCAATCGATGGTTACAATCAAAAACGCCAGAATGCGATTGAGCGTATTGACGAATTATTGTTGCAGCGACTGGTTGACGTAAAGTTTGCCGATGCCGCCAGGCAAAACAGTGAAACGCCCGGATCAATGATTGATCGCTTGTCGATACTCAGCCTGAAAATTTTTCACATGCGCCTTCAGACCGAACGAACCGACGTTGATCAGGACCATATCGAAACCTGCCAGCAGAAGCTTGGAGTATTGAATGAACAACGCACGGATCTGAAAAAATGTCTGAATGCACTGTTGGCTGAGACGGAAAAGGGGCGCGCCTATTTCAAAATTTACCGGCAATACAAGATGTATAACGATCCGGCCTTGAATCCCTATTTGTACAAGAATAAATAGCGGTCAGTTCAGCAGGAACTCCAGCTGCGCATAAATCTGCGCATCGTCCAGTTCCTCAACGCTTTTTTCCGCGACCAGATAACGGGCCTTCTTCCCGCGCGGTCCCCATTGCATGGGCGACGGTGACACGTCTGTTTCGGCAAACAGCCCCAGCACACCGCCCGGGCTCGCGGCGGCAAAATGCATCAAGCCGCTGTCCGGCATGATGGATGTGCGTGCCTGCCATATCAGTCCGATGGCGGGCAGTAACGGCCCGCGGAAAGGGTGTATATGCGGCGGTTTACTTTCTATAACGGCTTGAGCGATCTCATCGTCCCCGGGGTATAAAGGATTTTCGCTTTTACCCGGCGTCCACATGAAAACAGCATTGAGGTTGTAACGCCGTTTAACGTATGCACTCCATCGTATTATCTGTGCCGGTGTTGGTTGTTTCTTGGCCCGGCGCGCGCCCAGACCAAGCACGATGTACCCGGTCGGCGCCAAACCGCGCTCATTCAACCAAGTCGCGGCATATCTACGCCAGTGATCAGGCAAAATATATTGGGGTTGGATGGCGCTAGCCGGCGGCTCGATACCCAAGGGTTCTAGCAGCCCCATTAAACGATCTGTCTCGTGCATATTGTTCGGTACAGGCAGGGCATCGCTGAGCCTGGTACAAAGTTTGTTTTGCGAGCAATAAGCAATAGTACGGCGGGCGTGCACGTTCAGTCCCCATTTGACGGCGCGTGGAGACTCATCGCCGTTGGCGACGATAGCGACGTCGAAATTCTCCCGTCGTAGACGCGTAAGCAGCCGGATCTGTTTGATGATAGCAGTGATACGGATTCTTTTTCCGAGTTTGGTACGCGGATAGACCCATATTTTATTTATATCCTTGTTGCCCGCGACCACCCAGGCGTTGTAATCGTTGGCGAGGAGGTGGATATGCGCGTCAGGGAGCGACAGCCGCAGATGCCGCAGCATGGGCGTGGTCAGAAGCAAATCTCCGATTTTATCGCGTTTTATTATGAGGATTTTCATGCCATGCTTGGATCTATTTCAGCTGGAGTCACAGTTCGTTGTGGGGAAACAAGGGAATATGTCGTTTCGGTGGTTACTTATTTTAAGTTTTTTCATTGCCCGCCGGGATGAGTGATGGCACAATTTTGCCGAACACCCAAAGCACAACGATGTATCTTTTTAAAAATGACGTTCAGTATGTTTTCCCCGATAAACAAGATAATTCTTCCGGTCGTTTACATCGCCGATTGATAACCGCCAACCGAACAGGGTTACAGGGCCTTTATACTAAGGGCACGCGATAATCATATAAAGTACCATCTTTTGATATTTATAAGGGGACGGTATTCGTATGACCGAAAAATTCAGATACCGGTTAGAGCTTTTCATGCTGTTTGCTCTGATCTTGTTTTTGCCGTTACTGGAATCACCGAAAAACATAAGCTGGCTCCTGTTTGTCCTGACTTGGTTCTTCAATCGAATAAAAGATAGGGATTTCGGAGGCCGGTGGGATGCCTGGGATAGTTTCATCGCTGTCTGGATTTTGTCCGGGATAATCGTGGCGTTCTTCTCCGGATTTCACTACAAAGAATGGAGCGGCGCGTGGGATCTGCTACGTTACGGTCTTGTTCTGTGGTTGGTTAAACGCGCGGGTTATGACGAACGGCATATGCGGTGGCTGCTGATTACGGTAGTGATATCAACGTTTATCGCATTGATTTATGCTTATTGGAGCCTGTACGTCACTCAGACACGGAATGCCCTGGAACTTCATTCCGTGGGCCACGTCAATCACAGCGCTATTTACCTCGTTATCAGTTACGGTCTGGTATTGGCGGGACTTTTGGCCTACTGGAATAAACTTCACGTTGGTTGGAGATTTCTCGGCGCATTGCTGACCATGTTTATCGCCTATTCCGTTTTTGT
>WGFP01000001.1 GCA_015492195.1 Acidiferrobacterales bacterium | reverse complement strand
GATGTTAGTATTTAATTCGCTACGCTGTAGATGACGTCGAACACCACCCGCGTTTTCTTGTTCATCAACACAATGTCCTGACCAATTATCACGCGAACATAAGAGGAAGGCAGCGGCGAAAGCTTTTCTTCAAGCGTGCGGGGAAGCGGCTCACCCCGTAGGCCGGGCGGCAGGGTATCGCGTTTGGCCAGTCCCGGCGGAAGATTGCCGCGACGCTTGGCAAGCCCCGGCGGCGGTCCTTTTCTTTTCTTCTTGTATTTTTTGTAGTAATCCCTGATCAGAGTACGGTCGCGATCACTGATGCTCACGTCAATGACGCTGTTCTCATCTTGCAGGACGATGCGCCCCGAGGTCAGGGTGTGCGTCGCACAACCGGAAACAAGCCCTGCCAGCAGAATAAGTAAGAAGAATTTAGTCATCAACTATTTTTTCTTTGGGTAGTGGCGCAAGGTTTTACCGATATACAACTGCCGGGGCCGGTCGATGCCGTGGCTCTCTTCCTGCAACTCCAACCAGTGGCTCGCCCAACCGGCGGTCCGCGCCACGGCGAACACCGCCGTGAACATGTTCACCGGAAAACCCATGGCCCGCAGCAGGATGCCGGAATAGAAGTCCACGTTTGGATACAGCTTGCGCTCGATAAAATATTCGTCCTTAAGAGCAATCTCTTCCAACTGCATGGCGATATCAAGCAGGGGGTCGTCTTTCCCGAGATGTGCCAGCACTTCGCGCGCGCTCTGCTGGATCACCTTGGAGCGTGGATCAAAGTTCTTATAAATGCGATGCCCGAAACCCATTAACCGGAAGGAATCGCTCTTGTCCTTCGCGCGCGCGATTACTTTCGGAATGTTCTTCGGTGTACCGATATCCACAAGCATCTTGAGCACCGCCTCATTCGCCCCGCCGTGCGCCGGGCCCCAGAGGCTGGCGATACCGGCGGCGATGCAGGCGAAGGGATTGGCGCCGCTTGATGCCGCCATACGCACCGTCGAGGTCGAGGCGTTTTGCTCGTGATCGGCATGCAGAATCAGGATTCGGTCAAGCGCCCTGGCCAGAATCGGGTCGACCTCGTATTCTTTATTGGGGGCGCCGAACAACATTTGCAGAAAATTGGACGCGTAATCCAGATTATTATTGGGATAGCGCTGCGGCCGACCGATACTATAGGTATAACTGGCGGCGGCGATGGACGGCATCTTGGCGATCAGGCGAATCGCCGCGTTGATGCGGTCACGGGGATCGCGGATATCCATAATATCGTGGTAGAAGGCGGACAGCGCCCCCACCACCCCGACCATGACCGCCATGGGATGGGCATCACGCCGGAATCCGTGATAAAAGCTCAACACCTGTTCGTGCAGCAGATTGTGCTGCTCAATGGACGCCCGGAACCTGGCTAACTCGCTGTCATCCGGCAATTCGCCGAACATCAACAGATAGGCCACTTCGACAAAGTTACTGTGTTGCGCAAGTTCATCGATGGGATAACCGCGGTACAGCAGAACACCGGCGCCCCCGTCGACAAAGGTAATGGCGCTCTTACAGGATGCCGTGGAGCGGAATCCCGGGTCGAAGGCGAGCAAGCCATGCTGCTCGTACATCGCCTGAATGTCCACCGCGTGCGGGCCCATTGTTCCTTCCAGCACGGGCATGCTGTTCTTATCGTGGCTTTCGGAGAGCGCCGCGTTGACGTATTTCTTGCCCATTAATCGTCCACCCTATCGACCAAATATGTAAGGATTGACCATCCCGACCGCACTGTCCAGCCTCAAGACACATAAGACCGGGATACGCCGCATTTTTACGGGCTCAGGGACGTTGATAGACCCAATTGAGTAACGCATCCTGCACCATTTCGCCCGCGCGCGAATCGGCCCGCCAACGATTGTGCAGGCTGACGACCACCATGCGTCGCCCCCGGCGGTCGAGCAGGTAGCCGGCCATGGCGCGGACATTGTCGATGGTTCCCGTCTTGAGGTGCACGCGTCCGGCAAGCTCGCCGCCGAAGCGTTTTCTCAGGGTTCCGTCCACGGCGAAGACCGGCAGCGATGACATAAATTCCGGCATGTACGGACTCTCATGGGCGGCAAGCAACAACTCCCCCAGATGGCGCGCGGAAATCCGCTCTTTGCGTGAAAGACCGGCGCCGTTATCGAGCACCAGTTCCGGAAAATTCAGGCCATGACGGTCAAGCCAGGCGCGCACCACGCGTATACCCTTGTCTGTCGTCCCCGGCGGCGCCAGACGTTCGGCGCCAAGCGTTAACAGCAGTTGCCGCGTCATCACGTTATTACTGTATTTGTTGATGGCGCGAACAATATCGGCAAGCGGCAGCGAATATCCCGTGTGCAGAAGCTCCGCATCAAACGGAACGGTGCCTTCGCGCACGCCGCCGTTAAACCACGCCCCCTGCTCCGTCCAGAGTGTCCTGAAAACCCCGTGAATATACGGCGCCGGTTCTGAAACCACGCGGAATATTTCGTTTTTCCCGCATGCGGCGTTATACCTGCCGCTGAATATCACTTGCTGTTGTTGGCCTGCGTTTCTCAAACGCATTTTCAGACGCCTGGCCCAGCCACGACAGCGGTTATATTTGAGCTTGACCCGGTTCACAATCTCCATATGCGCGGGAAGCGGATCGGCGATGATGCGCACGCGACCGGCCTCCGGCAGAAACTTGAAATTCACCGCTTGAAAATTGACCAACAGGGCCTGCGGCAATACGTTATAGGCGCGCAACGGTCGGCCGTCAAAATCCGCCGGGTCCGCCGCCTCCTTTGCAAAGTAGCTCTGGTCAAGGACAAGGTCACCGGCAATCTCATTGAGGCCGCCGTTTCGCAACGTTCGCAGGAAATGCCAGAAGCGTTCGATAACCAAGTATGGGTCCCCGTACCCTTTAAGATAAAAATCCCCCTCCAGCTTTCCGTCGCGGACCGGCCCGCCGGCATAGGCCTCGGTTCTCCAGGTATAGGCCGGCCCCAGTTCCTCGAGCGCCACCAGCGTGGCGAGCAACTTGATCGTCGACGCCGGATTGCGCGGCGTGTCCGCGGCCACCGTCAACAGCGGCCTTTCCTGTCCGACTTCATGAACGTAAATGCTCAGACCCCTGGTTGAAAAACCTGCGGACTTGAGCGCCCGCGCAACCGGCTCGGGGAGGCTGGTGCGCGGTCTGTCTTCCGCGCGCACCGGCGACGCGACATAAATCGCAGTCAGAAAAACAATGGAAGTTACTCTAAACATACGGGAAGTCTCTTACCGTAACATTAAGCCAGCAAATCCTTAACCACAACGAGCATCCCTGTGCATCCATTTCGATTTCCGAAATCACATCCTACTTACCCTATAAACTGGCAAAGGCATGTGGCGGATGATATAGTTTGATTATCCTAACCATATGATTTTATGTGCGCTTCTGTGTGGCAACCGGTAATCTGCGAACGCCATTCATTACTTAGAAGGTTGCTGAAAGGTTTTTGCGCCAACAAAAACTCAGGGCGGCATATTCGTTGTCGGTAACGAGGTAATGGCCAAAAAGTCCAAAATTGGTTCTTTTGCCGTAAAAGACTGCGCCCTGGCCGCCATCTCCACCGGCAAGCGGGCCCAGAACCTGAAAGAACTTCGGGAACAACTGCTCACCATCCATCCCGGCGCCGTTTACTACCATTTCTGGGGCGGGCTGTTACGTCCGCGTTTCGATGACCCGGAGTACAACAACGATTTCGCCTCCTGGGCGCATCATGGACTGCACGACATCACGCTCGCGGAACGCCTCGGCATCATCGATCCGGCGGACTTCGAGGACCTTGAGGCGCTGCGCCAGGAAATCATCGACGTCCTCGAAGAAAGAATGGACGAAACCGAATACCTGCCCTGGGCCAAGCGCGACCGTCAGTTTCATTTCATCCGCGCCCAGACCGTTGTGTTTGACACCAACAGGCGCATTCAGAAACCGGAAGAGCTTCCGGAAATTATGCCTCAACTCTCAGTAGGCAGTATCTATTACCACTTCATCGACGCCCGCCGGCGCCCGCCGTTTGGCATGGATGATTTTCGCGCCTGGCTGGAAAAATTCGACAACGGCTACAAACACCTCTGCGCCGATATCGCCGGTATCGACCCTTATTTCACCGGTCTCATGGAACTGCGTCAGCAGCTTTCACTGTTGTTCAATCATCACTTCGGGCGCGCACAGGCATGAAGGGATTTCTTAAAGCCTATACCGACGTAGCCGGCAAAGATGTCATCAATCATCTCGTGCAACTTGCGGCTTCTCTGAAAGGCAAAAAGGTGGTGCATGTCAACTCGACTCGTGCCGGTGGGGGGGTGGCGGAAATACTCACGATTCTCGTTCCTTTGATGAAGGAATTGGGCATGGATGCACGCTGGGAGGTTATTGCCGGAAGCGCGGATTTTTATCAATGCACCAAACACTTTCACAACGCGCTACAGGGAGATCCCGTTAATATTCCGGAAACCCTGCTGAAGGTCTATGAAGACATTAACGCCAGAAACGCCGAGGAACTTCGTGAGGTGCTTGAGGATGCGGATATCGTGTTCATTCATGACCCGCAACCGGCGCCCCTTTTGAATCTCTGTCCCGGCAGGAAAGGAAAATGGATATGGCGCTGCCATATCGACGTCAGCCACCCCTACCGACAGGCGTGGAAATACTTGAGGCACTTTGTGGCGGACTACGATGCCAGCGTCTTTTCCCTCTCCGCCTTCGCGCAGCCTCTGCCGCATCTTATTTATCTCATTCCACCCAGCATTGATCCGCTGAGCGAAAAGAACATGGAGCTCGATCAGGACGAAATCAATTCCGTATACGACCGTTTCAGCCTGGATCGGGAAAGGCCGATGATGCTGCAGGTGTCGCGTTTTGACCGCTTCAAGGATCCGCTGGGCGTCATCCAAGCCTATCAACTGGCCAAGAACTTCATCCCTACCCTGCAATTGGTTTTGGCGGGCGGCGGCGCCGGCGACGATCCCGAGGGAGAGGACGTTCTGAACGAGGTGCGCCTTGCGGCCAAAGATGATTCGGACATTCACATCCTGCCTCTGCCCCCGGACGCACACCGTACCATTAATGCCTTGCAGCGGACGGCGAGTTTTGTTTTGCAAAAATCCATCAAAGAAGGTTTTGGGCTCACCGTGTCGGAGGCCATGTGGAAAAGCAAACCGGTCATCGGTGGGGACACGGGGGGGATCCGGCTGCAACTGGTGAATCATCACACCGGTTTCCTCGTCAATTCGCCTGAAGGCGCGGCACTGCGTATCCGCTATCTGCACACGAACCGGGAGAAGCGTGAAGAAATGGGTCACAAGGCCAGGGAATTCGTGCGCGAGAACTTTCTCATCACCCGCCAGCTTCGGGAATACCTGACGTTGATGGTCGGACTGACGCACGGCAGTGAAGAAAGGATTGAACTTGGATAACCATTTCCGGCTGAATGAAAATACTTAGAAAGGAGCTTGATCTTGCATCTTTCTTTCAGAAGCTGGGCACAAAAGTAAATCGCGCCCTGCTTCTGGACTACGATGGGACGCTCGCCCCGTTTCGCATTGAGCGGGAAAAGGCCGTTCCCTATCCCGGGGTTCGCGAGATTCTCGACAATATTATAGAAACGGGCGGAACCCGGTTGATATTAATCAGCGGTCGTAGTACCAAAGACCTGATACCGCTCCTTCAGCTCAAAAAACTGCCGGAAATCTGGGGCTCCCACGGCTGGGAACGTGTACTGCCGGGTGGGGAACGCGAAATGGTCGAGATGGACAAGCGTGCCCTACAAAACCTGGCCGAGGCGGACACCTGGGGCGATGAGATCATCGCGCTGGGCGGGCGCGTCGAACAGAAACCGGCGTGCCTCGCCGTCCACTGGCGCGGTCTGGACCCGGGAGCGGTTGAAAAGATCCGTGCAAAGGTGCTTGAAAAATGGGCGCTCCTGGGGCAAGAGTCGGGGCTGAACATCCACGAGTTCGACGGCGGTATCGAACTCCGCATCGCCGGAAGAAACAAAGGATACGCGGTGGAGAAAATCTGTTCCGAGATGGGGAAGGATGCCGTCATCGCTTATTTGGGGGATGATTTAACGGATGAAGACGCATTTCGCGCCATCAAGGGGAAAGGGCTCGGCGTCCTTGTACGCAGCGAGTTGCGTCCGACCGCGGCCGATCTGTGGCTGCGACCGCCGGATGAATTGTTGGCATTTCTCACACGCTGGGCCGAAACACCGGGGAACATAACATGATAACCATACAAAGCGTGTTTTTAGGCAACACGTTACAAGCGTGGGGCATCGCCCTCCTGATCACGATTATCGTCACCTTAGCGTTCCTGGTCTTCAATAAGATAATCATTAATCGCTTGACGGGGTATGCCAAAAAAACGGAGACAAAGCTGGATGATCTTATCGCAGAGGTACTGACCGGCACAAAGATTATTTTACTGATCCCGCTCGCAGTGTACTTTGGCTCGCAGGTACTCACCCTCCCGAAAGGGCTGGAAGACCTGATCAAGAATGTGACGATCATCGCCTTGCTCTTGCAAACGGCGATCTGGGGTAATCGCCTGATCGCCTTCTGGCTCTCCTTTAAGTTGGGAAAGAAAACGGAGCAGGATGCCGCCAAAGTAACCACGCTATACGTCCTCGGCTTTATCAGCCGGGTGGCACTTTGGTCCATTATCGTCCTGCTCGCACTGGATAATCTGGGCTTTGATATCACCGCGCTGATAGCGGGGCTTGGCATAGGCGGTATCGCCGTGGCGCTGGCCGCGCAAAATATTCTGGGCGATCTGTTCGCGTCCCTGTCCATCGTATTGGATAAACCTTTTCTCATCGGCGACTTCATCATCGTGGATGACAAAATGGGGACGGTGGAATATATCGGGATCAAGACCACGCGAATCCGCAGCCTCAGCGGAGAGCAGATTGTTTTTTCCAATACGGATATCCTGAACAGCCGCATCCGTAATTACAAACGGATGTACGAGCGCCGCGTGGTTTTCAGCCTGGGCGTCACCTATCAGACGCCGCTGGAAAAGCTGACTCGAATCCAGTCGTACATCCGTGAGATAATCGAATCCCAAGACAGGGCCAGATTTGACCGGGCGCATTTCAAGGAATACGGCGACTTTGCCCTGATTTTCGAGATCGTCTACTACGTGCGTGTCCCGGACTACAACGCCTACATGGACACCCAGCAGGCGATCAATCTCGCCATTTTCCGTCGCTTCCAGGAAGAAGGAATTGAATTCGCCTATCCGACTCAAAGCATATATATCCACAAGGAATCCTAGGAGGCATCGAAAGGCGCCGGAAAGGGATATCAAGGGGTCAAAAAATGATTTCGCAAACACCCAAAGAACGCCTGATCGTCGTATCAAACCGTCTGCCTTTCGTGGTCAGGAAAGGAAGCGACAAGCAGTGGAAAATCACCCCCGGATCAGGCGGCCTGGTTACCGCCCTGCTCCCGGTATTGCGCGACCGCGGCGGGATCTGGATCGGCTGGCCCGGAACCACGGATAAAATTGACGACATCAGTCAGGTGCTGGCGGACTCCAACCGCGACGCCGGCTACGCGCTGGTACCCGTTGCGCTTACCGACGACGAAGTACACAAATTCTATCAGGGTTTTTCAAATGAGGTGATCTGGCCCCTGTTCCATGATCTTCAGTCGCACTGTAATTTCGACCCTTCGTACTGGCAAGTTTACAAGGAGGTCAATCACAAATATGCCCAGGTCATTGCGCGGCAAAGCAAGGAAAACGACTTCATATGGGTGCACGACTACCACCTGATGAACGTGGCGACGGAACTGCGCCATTTGGGCGTCCGCTCAAGAATCGGTTTTTTCCTGCACATCCCCTTCCCCTCCCTGGACATCTTTCTCAAACTCCCCTGGCGGTTTGAATTGCTGCACGCCTTACTGGACTACGACCTGATCGGGTTCCAGACGCTGCGCGACCGGCGCAACTTCGTGCAATGTATCCGGGCCATGGTCAAGCACGTCACGGTGCAGGGCAAGGGCCAGGTGCTCACGGCCAATGTCGGGGATCGCGAGGTGAGAATCGGCGCCTTTTCCATCAGCATCGATTACAACACGTTTATCGAAGAGGCGACCGGCGCAGAGGTCATTGAAAAGGTCAGGCAACTCCACGGGGTTTTGCCGGACCGCCAGCTCATTCTGGGCGTGGACCGCCTGGATTACACCAAGGGCATCCCCAATCGTCTGGAGGCGTTCAGAAACGCCCTGGTACGCTACCCCGAACTGCACCGGCGGATCACGCTTATTCAGATCGTGGTACCGAGCCGGGAAGATATCCCCAAATATCACGATCTCAGAACCACCATCGAACAAATGGTGGGCCACATCAACGGCGAATTCACCAAATTCGGCAGATGGGTGCCCATCCACTATATGTTCCGCAACCTGACGCGTGTCGAGTTGCTGGCTTATTACCGGGCCTGCGAAATCGCGCTGGTCACCCCTCTAAAAGACGGGATGAACCTGGTGGCCAAGGAATATTGCGCCTCCAGCATCAAGGAGGAAAACGTGCTGATTCTAAGCGAATTCGCGGGTGCGGCGGCGCAGCTGCAAAACGGCGCGCTTCTGGTGAATCCCTACGACATCGAGGGCGTGGCGGACGCCATCTATCAGGCCTTTGTCATGGACAAAGCGGAACGACAGGGGCGCATGCGCCGAATGCGGCGTTCCATCAGCAAATACAACATCTTCTGGTGGGTCGACTCGTTTCTGCGCGCGGCCATTGCCAAGGATTTGAGCGCTTTTCCGCTGATGGAAGACTACGTGCCGAAGACCGACATCGACGTGCCGGTCATCTAGGGCGCCCCTTTCATGACCGATACCGATCCGGACCGCGGCGCCACCGGGCAAACTTTAAGTGTAAAGATAAAGATACATCCCGGGGCGGTCCCGATTGCATCCTTTTTACAAATAAATTGTACAAATCAAACGGTTTTAGGGTTAGAATCGGCGTCCAATAATCGACGATTTTCCTAAAACTATCGCGCGCGGCATTGCCAGAACTCAACCCGCACCAGAAAACGGCCGTACACTATATTAATGGTTCGCTCCTTATCTTGGCCGGGGCGGGCAGCGGTAAAACCTCCGTCATTACCCACAAAATCGCCTGGCTCATCCGGGAATTCGGCGTCGCGCCTCACCACATAACCGCCGTAACCTTCAATAATAAAGCGGCGCGCGAGATGAAAACCCGCGTGGCCGATTTGTTAAACAGCCAGAATACCAAGGGTGTGACGATCTCCACGTTCCATGCCCTGGGCCTGAACATTTTGCAAAACAGCCTGAAGGAAGTAGGCTACAGCTCAAGCTTCTCTATTTACGACGCGGAGGACAGCCAGGCACTTGTGGCCAAGTTGTTACGCGTCGATCACCCGGACGCGGCCAATAATCTGGCACAAGAGGTGCAAAAACAGATTTCGCACTGGAAAAAGAGGCTGGTCAAACCGGAACAACCCCCGAATAAAAGTGAGTCCATCCGGGACATTGCGGCATTGATATACAACAAATATGAACAGCGTCTCCTGGCCTACAACGCCATGGATTTTGACGACCTGATCCTGAAGCCGGTCCGGCTGTTTCAGGATTTTCCAAACACCTTGGCGATCTGGCGAAAGCGCATCCACTACCTGCTGGTGGACGACTATCAGGACGCCAATGCCTGCCAACACGAACTCGTGAAACTGCTGATGGGCAAACGCGGCGTGCTGACCGTCGCCGCCGACGACGACCAATCGATATGTGCCGAACAGGGAGCGCAGCCTGAGAATCTGCGGCATTTGCAGCAGGACTTCCCCAACCTGAAGGTGGTCAAACTGGAACAAAATTACCGCTCTACGGGCCGCATACTCAAGGCCGCCAATGCCCTGATCGCAAACAATTCACACGTATTTGAAAAAACCCTTTGGAGTGACCGCAGCTATGGGGATCCTGTGCGCGTACTCAAAACACGCAGCGAGGAGCATGAAGCCGAACGCGTGGTATCCGAACTCGTATATCACAAATTCAAACACGGCACCGATTTCAGGGACTACGCGATTCTCTTCCGCAACCACTCGCAAGTACGCCTGTTGGAGCGTGTGTTGTGCGAACGGCGCATTCCCTATTTCCTGAGCGGCGCCGCCTCGTTCTTTGATAAAACCGAAATCAAAGACATCATGGCCTACCTGAGACTTCTTTGTAATCCAAACGATGACAACGCCTTCCTGCGCGTCATAAACACTCCAAGACGCGAAGTCTCGCCGGAAACACTTGAACAGCTTTCCCGGCACGCCTCGGAACTCGGTGCGAGCCTTCTCCGCGCATCGCTGGATACCGGGCTGGAACGCTACCTGTCGGCGAAGCAGGCGGCCGGTTTGCGCGTCTTTACCCAATGGTTGGCAAATACCATCGAACAGGCAAACAAGGAAGACCCGATCAAAGTCGTGTGCGACATGCTTGCTGATCTGCATTACGAAGACTGGCTGAAGGACACGTGCAACGATCAGAAAATCGCCGAACAAAAAATGAAGAATATTCTGGATCTCGTCGCCTGGTTGCAACGCTTGGCGACGCAACAAAATGGCGAGAAAACACTCAGCCGTCTCGTGGCGAGCCTGAGTCTTATCGGATTGCTGGAGAAAAACAGCGAGGACAATCCCGGCGATTATGTTTCACTCATGACATTACACTCAACCAAGGGTCAGGAATTTCCGCATGTCTTCATCATAGGCATGGAAGAGGACCTGTTACCGTACCAGACAAACCTTGACGAAAAAGGCGTGGAAGAAGAACGCCGGCTCGCTTACGTCGGTATAACCCGCGCCCGGGAAACGCTAACCTTCTCTCTGGCGGAGCGACGAAAACGCGGGGGAGAAATCGTCGCCTGCAAGCCCAGTCGTTTTCTTTCCGAACTCCCGCAAGACGATCTGGAGTGGATAGACCAGGAAAGCAGAGATCATTTAAATGATGTTCTCGGTCGTGGGGATGGCTATCTCGCCAACCTGCGCGCCATGCTGGACAACAACAACTAAATTTAAAGCTCGTTTAAGTGCCTGCCTGAATTAGCTATTTTGCCTCAAAGATATTGCGGCATAGAAAATCCGCCCGCAATTGTATATTCTTGTATTCTTTCGTTTTCAGCCTGGATTGTCGCAGAGATAGGGACCCCTATGCGCACGGAATTGCTTTCTTCTCTTCTTAACCAATCCGGCAAACTGATTAGCCGCGATCAACTGTTGGATGTTCTCGAAGACATCCGAAAGGACAGCGCGCGCAACGAACACGGCTTCGGGTTGATTCTGTTCAGCATCGACCGCTTCAGACTGATCAACGGCCGTTTCGGACACGCCAATGCCGACGTCATTTTGCAGCGCGTAGCCGTCGCCGCAAAACAATTTTTGCGGCGCAAGGGTTTAATCGGCCGTTGGGGAGGCGATGAATTTCTGTGCGTACTACCGGATGTCGACGCCGACGCCAGCTACACGATCGCCGACCAATTGCGCCAACGAATCGTCAACCTGATCGTGCCCGTCGGTTCCAGCGTAACCACCGTAACCTGCAGCTTCGGTATTGCCTCTTACCCCGACAACGGCACCGACATTAAGACCTTGCTGGTTGCCGCCGATGAGGCGCTGTATGAGGCAAAAAACTCCGGCAGGAACCGCGTGGTACACGCGAGCGGCCTGGCAACGCCGGTATTCAGCGTCGGCGGGATCATCGAAACGGCCTTGCGTGAAGAGCGCGTCATGCCGGCCTACCAACCGATCTTTGATCTCGATACCGGACGCGTGGTGGCAGAAGAGGCGCTTGCGCGCATCATCACAACCGACGAGAAAGTGCTTGCCGCTCATGAATTCATCGATGCGGCAAGTCAGCTCCAACTGACGCACAAAATAGATCGCGCCATCGTCGCCTCCGCGCTGCAACGCTGCGCGGACAATACGACTCACGGGAAAAAACTCACCATTTTTGCGAATGTCTCCGGAAGCCTGCTGCGCCATCCCGAACTGATCTCGGAGCTCATCGAGACGGCGAAGTTCAACTGCGCGAAAAACGGAAACGCCCAAACGAAAATGCTGGTTCTCGAGATTACGGAGCGGGAATTGCTTGATGATCCGCAGTCCACCAGGCATTTACTCACCCCATTCCTGGATTTGGGCCTGGGCCTCGCCCTGGACGATTTCGGGAGCGGCTATTCATCGTTTCAATACCTGGCGGACCTGCCGGTTTCGTTCCTGAAGATCGACGGCCGCCTGATACAGCGTCTCCACGAATCCAGGATTCGTGCCATCGTGCGCGGCATTCAGAACACCGCCTTCGACCTGGGCCTGACCACCCTCGCGGAATACGTCGAACACGAAAGGCAGGCCAATATCCTTCGTGAGATGGGCGTGAATTGGGCGCAGGGACACTATTTCAGCAAGGCCATGGTGGATGAAAAGGAAGCCAGTATCAGGCGTCACATGAGCGTTAACTGGGCGCAGGGTTATTACTATCGCCAGCCTCAATCCCATTAGGCTCGACGTGCCGTCACAGAAAAAAGGTAGATAAGGTAGATAAAGGATTATGCTGGAAATGCAAGCGACAAATAGCGAAGCCAATGATTTTTCAGCGCTCAGCCTGACGCCGGAAAACTTTCAGCAATTCTATAACAAGATAATAGGCTTACGTTTTCCGTTGGACGTCGCCCAGGTGCTTGAACTCAGGTACCTGATCAACCATGCCGTCGATAACTTCTACGAACCGCCGCTTACCCCTGATTACAGGCATTTCCGGGAGGCGTTGCAGGCGGCGATTGACTCCTTTTCCATCGACGGCAAGCGTCACAGCGAACGACTGCTCAAGACCATGGCCATGCTGCGGGCCCTGCACTACGCGCACACCGTGTCTTCCAGAAACGCCGAGCATAAACTGCGTGGGGAACTGGCCGATAATCGCAAGGCAAGGGCGCAGTCCATACGTTACGGCTTGTTCTGGCTTTTCATCACCATTTTGTCGGGAATCTTGTGGGTGGCCCTGAAAGAACCGGGCTGGGTGATCAAATTCTTCACGGTGGGCTCCCTGTATCTTTCATGGGATTATTTTCATTCCCTGCCCGCGCTCGACCGTGAAATTAACAGCCTGCGGCAACAGATCAACGATCTGCTCCGGCGGCGGGTCAAGTCCGTCAACTGGAAAACCTTGATACATAAACTTTCCCTCCTGTTGGGATACAAACACATCACCGGTATCGAGGTGTTCCGCATGGACCAAAGCGGCGATTACACCAACAACCTGCCGACGCAGCATTGATTGCAAGGGGTGAAGAGCAAAATATATTTCTTCCCCCCTCACTCCCATACCCACACAAGCGTTCGGCGGCGCGGATGCACGTTATAATGGGGCACTTTATAAGATAGCCGTCCCGGGAGCGGATTACGGAACCGTCGGCGGCAGGGAAGCCGTCGTCGAGCCTACAGGGACGTATTCACGGCGTGTCTCGTAATCCGCTCCCGGGACGGCGTGTAACCGGCCTGCCTGTGCATCGCACACAGACAGGTATTGACGAGAGTAATCTATTTAACGCGCCGGGTAAGTTAAGTGCATCCGCGACACCCCCGCCTCACCCCCTCGGATGGTGCCGGGCATGCAGCTCCTTAAGGCGCTCGCGCGCCACATGGGTGTAGATCTGGGTGGTGGAAAGATCCGAATGCCCAAGCAACATTTGCACCACCCGCAGATCCGCGCCGTGATTCAGTAAATGAGTAGCAAAAGCGTGACGTAGCGTATGGGGGGACAGGCTCGCCTGAATATCGGCGGACTTGGCATAGCGCTTGATGTTGTGCCAAAAGGCCTGGCGCGTCATCGGACCGCCGCGCGCCGTGACAAACAGGGCATCGGTCGCGCGCCCGCGAATCAGCCCCCTGCGCGCCTCTGAAAGATAGCGGTTTAACCACGACAACGCCTCCTCCCCCAGCGGCACCAGCCGTTCTTTATTTCCCTTGCCGACGACGCGGACAACGCCCTGACTCAAACCGAGTTGCGATAACAATAAACCCACGAGCTCCGATACCCTCAGTCCCGTGGCATAGAGCGTTTCCAACATCGCGCGGTCACGCAGACCAAGGGGCTTGCTCACGTCGGGCGCCTGCAGGAGTTTTACGACCTGCTCTTCCGTCAGCGACTTGGGCAGCGACCGGCCAAGCTTGGGAGAATCAATCAGCGCCGTGGGATCCTCCTTGATCCTCCCCTCGCGTAACAGATACCGATAGAACCGACGCAACGTCGACAGCAGCCGCGCCGCGGTACGCGGCGGCGTGCCTTTGTCTTTCAGATGAGCGAGATATTGACTAAGGTCCGCACGTGTCACACCCGTGAGGCACGACCCGCGCGTATCAAGCCAACGACTTACGCCTTCAAGATCCCGGCGGTAGGCGTCCAGGGTGTTGGCGCTTAACGCCTCTTCCATCCACAGGACGTCGCTGAATTGTTCGATTAATGCTTTATCCCGATCGTTCATGGTCCAGAAGCCAACGCTTCAGGCGCAATGCGTTTCCTGATTCCTTTCCCATAAACCCGCCGATGCCCGATGCGGCCACCACCCGATGACAGGGCACGACAATGGGAATCGGATTGGCGCGACACGCGTTACCCACGGCGCGCGGTGAGGAGCGCAGGCGTTTGGCGAGTTCTCCGTAGCTCTTGGTTTTGCCCGCGGGAATCCGGCGAAGCGCGCGCCACACGCGCCGTTGGTACGGCGTACCAATCATAAGTAACGGGAGATTGAAGGAAAATCCGGGATCGGAGAAATAGGCATCAAGCTGGTCGACCACCGTGCGCCCTAATTCAGTTCGGGGGGCGCGCAGCGGGGCATGATCGCTCAGAAAAACGATGTCCGCCAGCGCGCCGTTCCGAAGCGTAATACCCAGCCTCCCAAAGGGCGCGGCCATTACGGCCCGGTCGTGTTGCGCTCGCTCAGCCACAATTGTTGAATGTTGCGTTCAATCAACGTACGCCGTCCGGGGTCGGTGGTCGATTTCAAAAGCTTAAGATACACGCGGCGCGCGTCGGCGATAAGCCCGGCCTTGCCCAAGGCCTCGGCCGCATGAAAGCGGGCGGAATGGCCCCATGGATCTTCGCCTTTCGAGCCGTCAAAGGTCGCGGAGCGCAGGTAAAATTCGGCGGCCTCCTGATACCGGCCAAGGGCAAGTTTGGAGTCCGCCTGCCAGTAAAGGATTTCCCGCTGCATACGTGCATTATCCACGCGTTCATAGACCGATTCCAGCAAGGCCAGTGCCTCGGCATGGCGCCCCACCGTCTGCAAGTCGAACAGCACCTGGAGATACCGTTGGGCGAACGCCGTCTCAAGCTCGGGCTTGTCGTCCAGCAAACCGCTCAACAGGATCAGTGCCGGCTTGTAGTCGTCGGCATAAATCAAAATGCGCGCGCGGCGCAACGCCCAGGTATCGGCATCCACCCCGTAGGGGGGCGCGGCCAGATCCTTGATCAGCCGCGCGGCCAGGCGGATATCAAACGCCGCAAACGCCTTGTCCGCCAAGCGGTAGCGAACCGGCGCGGGAATGGCGTCGATGGACGGGTAACGTTCGGACTCAGTGTACAGCGCCTGCACCACCCGGCTGCGGCCCGCTTCAAACAGCAGCTCCGTCAGGCGCTGATGAGCGTACACGCGCGTTTCTTCACTCTGTCCCTGACGGGAAAGGAATGCGTAAAGCGCCCGGATATGCTCCCCTTGCGCCGGTTGATAGGACGCCGCCTTGGCGAGCCAATCGGAATCATTGCCGACCACCAGGCGCGCGGTATTCCCCACGGCCTCCGCCAGCTCGTCGTAGGCGCGCCACAAATCATCCGCCCGTGCCTGAAACAAACGGCTCCGACCCGGCGCGTCCGCCTCCGTCAATGCCTTTTCGAGCGCACCCACACGCATGGCCTGATCCCCCGCTTGGGCCGCTGCCTCCGCCGCAAGAATCCAGGCCTGACGGCGCAGCGCGGGTTGGGCCCGCAAGGCTTCACCGAATTTAACGGCCTGTTTCAGAACATCACGCGGCTGATACCATTTAAGCCGCAGGCCGGCGAGACGCCGCATGAGTTGCGCCTCATAGGATTGCACGCCGGCAAGCACGTCAAAGGCCGCTTTGGTCCTGCCCGCGCGCAACAGCACCTCGGCATGCAGGACCTGCCAGGCGTCGCTCTTGGCGCGGTAGTCCTGCTTGTATCGCAAAAGCGCGGTTTGGGCATCCGCGAGATTGTCCTCCATCAGATAACTGCGGATAACCAGGCGGCGCCAGCGGGCGAGCTGCGCCGCACTCAACTGTTTATCCCCGCCGAAGGCGTCCTCGCGCCAGATTAACCGGCGCAGCAACTTGCGCGCGCCGGCGGCATCGCCGGCATCCAGGTGCGCCTTGACCGCCTGGGTCTGCGCCCAGTAACGGAATGCCGGCGGAAGACCGGGCGGCAATTGCGCCACGCGTTGCACAATGGCGTCGCGGTTGCGCAGCGCCTTGTAAATCTCAAGGCGCTGCCGCTCCCAACGCATCCATTGTTCCTGCCGGGTTTCGGGCGGCTGGTCGCGCTCGACCAGACGCAAGGCGAGATTCGGCGCGCCGCCTTTCACCAGCGCCTCAACCTGTTCCAGGTCTGCGGCGGCGTGGCCAACCATCCAGGCGCCCGGCAGAAAGAACGCCGACACGGCGAACAGGAATCGGATTACTGCAAAATCATGCACGGGTTCCAGCCGGTGTGATCGATTCTATCTCGGAAGCGACAGCTTAACCGATGGGCACGTTCAAGGCCATGAGCAAACAAAAACCGGCATTGAATAATGCCGGTTTGGAGGGATAACAAAACAAACGGAATAAATCCGTCCGGTTTCAGATCTTTTCGCGGATACGGGCCGCCTTGCCGGTGCGTTGGCGCAGGTAATAAAGCTTGGCGCGGCGCACGTCCCCCCTGCGCTTGACCTCAATCTTGGCGATCGCCGGGCTGTAAAGGGGAAAGACGCGCTCGACCCCTTCCCCATAGGACACCTTGCGCACGGTAAAAGAAGAATTGAACCCGCGGTTGCGGCGGGCGATCACCATTCCCTCGAAGGGCTGGAGGCGTTCCCGCTCCCCTTCCTTGACCTTTACATGCACCTTGATGGTATCGCCGGGACCGAACGCCGGGATTTTTTTGTTCATCTGCTGCGATTCGATGTCCTGGATGATTTTGCTCATTTTCCGCTCCTGGGTTGCTTCACACATTCCCGCTGAAATTCTTCCAGCAAGGTCTTCTGTTCGTCGTCAAGTTTTAGCCGTTCCAGCAAGTCCGGGCGCCGCAACCACGTCCGCCCCAGCGCCTGCTTCAACCGCCACCGCCGAATTCTCTCGTGATCGCCGGACAACAGCACCTCCGGCACCCGTCGCCCGGCGTAAACTTCCGGGCGCGTGTAATGCTCATAATCGAGCAAGCCGTCAACAAACGAATCCTGCTGCGCGGAATCCTCATCCCCGAGCGCGCCCGGCAACTGGCGCGTGACGGCATCAACCACAATCATCGCCGCCAGCTCCCCGCCCGAGAGCACGTAGTCGCCGATGGACCATTCCTCATCCACCTCGGCGGCAAGGAGCCGTTCATCCACGCCCTCGTACCGCCCCGACAACAGGATCATCCCGGGGCGCGCCGCAAGTTCCCGCACCCCCGCATGATCCAGCCGGCGTCCCTGGGGGGTCAGGTAGATAACCTTTGTGCCGGGTTCCTGTTGCCTCCGCGCCGCCGTAATCGCCCTCGCCAGCGGCTCCGCCAGCATGACCATGCCCGGCCCACCGCCGTAGGGACGGTCATCGACCGTGCGATGTTTGTCCTCGGTAAAATCGCGCGGATCCCACACCTGAAACCGGAGCAGACCTCGTTTGACCGCCCGCCCGGTAATGCCGCAACCGGTGATCGCCTCAAACATCTGCGGGAAGATGCTGATGACATCAATTCTCATGCGTCTTCCCTATCGTTTTGCGGGCGGCACCGCGTCCTTACGCGCCGTCTTCCGGCTCCCAGTCCACGCGGATCACGCCCGCTTCCAGGTCCACGTTCAAAATGACGCCCGGTATAAACGGGACCAACCGCTCACGCCGACCCCGCACCACCATGACATCATTGGCGCCGCCGGTTTCAAACAGGTGGCTGACCGTGCCCAGTTCCTGACCGGCGCTATTCACCACCTTCAGGCCCTCCAGCTGCGCCCAGTAGTACTCGCCTTCCTTCAGGACCGGGAGCTGTTCCATCCGGACGGCGATGTCGGCGCCGATCAAGTCGTTCGCCTGATCCCGGTCGGTACAATCTGCAAGATGGGCGACGAGGCCTTTGCCCTGGGGGCGCCCTTCAAGGAGCGCCCGTTCCTGCCAGCGATCCTGCTGTTTTATCAGCCACGGGGTGTATCCCAAAATCGCCTCCCGCGGGCGGGTATGGGAATAAACCTTGACCCAGCCGCGTACCCCAAAAAGACCGGCCACGTGGCCGACAATCACCAGGTCCTCAGGGACCGCCGGACGGGAATGCCCCTGCCGGGAACCGGTCATGCCCCCGTGGTTAGGCGGCCGCGACCTGCTTCATCAGGCGCGCCACGCGTTCACTCGGTTTGGCCCCCTGGCCCAGCCAGTACTGCACCCGCGCCATGTCCACGCGTAACTTTTCTTCCTGATCCGTGGCGAGCGGATTGAAAAAACCGATGCGCTCGATACAGCGCCCGTTGGGCGCGCGTCGCCGGTCGGCAACGACGATCCGGTAATAAGGCCGTTTTTTGGCGCCGCTGCGGGCCAAACGTATGGTCACCATTAATATTCGTTCCTCTTCGGTATTTACGCCTTTCGGCATGCCCCGCCGGCGGGAATCCGGGCGGCTTTACATAAAGCGCGGGATTTTAACCTTTATTTAAGCGAGAAAGAAGGGCGGCGACCTATTTCGGGCCGTTCTTCGGCCCTCCCGGAGGCGGCAAAGAACCGGGCAATGCGCGTAAAAACGACATATACGGCGGTGTGTCCCACTTCCGCCCGCCGAGGGCCAGATAGCGCAGCCGGCCTTGGGGGTCGACAAAAAAACTCGAGGGCAGGCCCCGCGGCTGCCAGCGGTCGGTCACTTGGCCGTCGCGATCCATCAGGGTATCGAGGTCCGGCGTGACCACGGCAAGAAAGGAAAACACGGTCTCGTCGGTTTCGGCGGTATTGACCATCACCAGCTGCAAGTGCTGCGGCACCAGCTGTTCCGCCATCCGCTGAATGCTCGGCATCTCCTTGCGGCAGGGCCGGCACCAGCTGGCCCAGAAGTGCACCATCACCCACCGCCCCCGCAGGCCCTTCAGATCGGTCACCTTCCCGCTCATATCGGCCAAACGCAGCGGCGGCGCCGGCCGGCCGTCGAGCGGGATCAAACCCACCGGCAACTCGCCGGCGCTCAATCCGAACGGCGCCCACCACAGCCAGAAAAGCAGCACGACCCGTCTCACGGATTCACCTCCTTCGCCGCGCGCCCCGGACAGGCGAGGCCGGCAAAACGCAGCACGATGTCTTTGCCCTCCTTGCGCGCGCCGGTGTAGAACCGGGCCTCAAGCGTGAACGTACCTCGTGGCGGAACCACTGTCACGTTGCCGCCGACCGGTTCTTGCGGGCGCAGATCACGGCGCTCGGGCAACTGGGTCCAGCCGAAGGTGGCACGGTGGGCCGGCGGCACGTCCAATTTTTGCCACAGGGCATTCCAATGGGGACGCGGCAAGCGCGGCACCTCCTTGCCCTGCGCGTCAACAAACCGCCAGCGATTCAGCTCCAGCCAGACGACGTCTTGCCGACGGTTGGCCAGAAAGACCGTAATAAAACAGGCCTTGGTCAACGCCTGAATCGCCCGGCGGGGAAATCCGCGGCCTTCGTAAAACGCGGCGATCTGCTCCACGGTAGGTACGGAAAGGCGATAGCTTATTCCCTCCTTGTTGCCCTGGATCGGTCCCGGCGCCTGCTCTTGCGCCTGGACGCTTGAAACCAAATATGCAACCACCAACCATCCACTGGCAAACAACAGGATCGACAGACGTTGCATGCTTTTTATTATTGCACCGGCGCGTCAGTGGGCGGTGAACGCTCGTCAGCGAGCGCAGTGTTATCAGACGCGGGCTTGGCGTCGTCTTCAAACAGGAAATCGGGCGGCTCCGGCGCGGGAGGATTGCCGTCGTAAATCAGGTTCCGGCGCCGTTGACGATAGGCCTCGCGCACAAAAATGTAAGGGTCTTGGCCGGCGGCCTGTTCCAGGATGTCGCCGGCTTCAAGCAGTTGCGAACGTTTATTGACCGTCTCCGTCAACAAAAGCTTGTCGCGCGTGCTTTGTTCTTCCATATGGGTAGGCGGATAGGTCTCGTAATCCACGACCAGGCCGGCGCTGTCGCGGACGTTGCTCGGACCCAAAAACGGCAGGACCAAGTAAGGCCCCTCCCCGACGCCCCACTTTCCCAGCGTCTGACCGAAATCCTCGTGGTGTTTTTCCATCCCCATGTGAGAGGCCACGTCAATCAACCCGTAGAGACCCGCGGTGGTGTTCCAGATAAACCGGCTCAAGTCCGATACCGCCTGGATAAACTTGCCTTGAAGCAAAGCATTGAGGATCACGATCGGTTCCCGCAGGTTGCTGAAAAAATTGGATACGCCTTTTCTGACCGGCGAGGGCAAAACGGCACGATAGCCCTTCGCAACCGGCTTGAGCGCGTACTTGTCCACCTTCTGATTGAACTTGAACATCGCCCGGTTGAATCCCTCGAAGGGATCGTTCTCGCCGTTTTCTTCCGCGCCGAGTGCGCCCCCCGCTGTTTGCGGATTTCCCTCGGCGTCCAGCATGGAACGCGTGGTGCCGCAGGCGCCGAGCATCAACGTCCACAGCAAAATAATCAATAGGGGTAAACGACGAGGATGGGAGATATCCATATATTCTTTCTTATTTTAAGCGGCCGGCAGCGATCATAAAAGCGAAGCATCAAGGCTAATGGATAAACCCGATTCCTGTAAAGCCCGTTTTCCAACAAACGGGCCAAAAAACAGTGAAAGCGTGTCATCCAATACTATAGTTATTAGGTATAGAGGTCAGCGAAGCGAGGTGGCGCCATGGAATACCACTATCCGACACCCCGGGAAGTGGGGGTGCAAATCCCCCCGCATTTAATGGCGGACCGTTTTTCCGCCGGATTCGAACACGCCTTAAAAGGCGGCCAACTCAATAAAGCGGAATATTTCAGGCTGTCTTTTCGGGAGGGCTTCAGAAGCGCGAAGCTGTATCTTCGGTATTTGCGCAGACGGCAGGGGATTGTGGACCTTCCTTGCCGCTACAAATTCAGGTTTAAAGCCGTCTCCGGGATATCCGGTGGCCTGTCCGCGTGACGCTGTAGTAAAGTGTATGAAGGATGATACGTGCCATTGTCACGGATATAGAGGGCACCACTTCTTCGCTGTCCTTTGTAAAGGACGTGCTCTTCCCCTACTCCCGGGAGCGCATGGCGAATTTTATTGCCGAACATAAAACCGATCCCGCTGTCAGGAAACTTTTAGACGAAGCGAAAAAAGCGGCCAATAAGAACCTGAATGAGGGCGAACTTATCAAACAACTGATTCGCTGGATCGACGAAGACAAAAAAATCACACCGCTGAAGGCGCTTCAGGGAATGATCTGGGAGGCCGGCTACAAACAGGGGCACTTCAAGGGGCACATCTACGACGACGCCGTGCGCCGTCTCAAGGAATGGAAAGCGCGAGGCATTCGCCTCTATGTTTTTTCTTCGGGTTCGGTGCAGGCCCAGAAACTCCTTTTCGGCCACACCGGGCACGGCGACCTGACGCCCCTGTTTTCCGGATACTTCGACACCGCCACCGGCGCCAAGAAAGACCCGGCTGCTTATCGGGCGATTGCGAAAGCAATCGGCCTCAACCCCGGCGAGATTCTGTACCTTTCGGACATAAAAGCAGAGCTCGATGCCGCGCGCGAAGCCGGCATGGAGACCGAATGGCTGGTGCGGGACGGCGCCGTGGACACCGGCGCGGAACACACGCAAGCCGGGGATTTCTCCATGATACATTTTGAAACCAAGTAACGGCCTCGCGGTCTTACATAACGTGATACCGGTCTTTGGCCGCGCGTTGTAATTTCCCAGAAACTTCTTTGCGCCGCGTCACGGGCAAGCTATACAATTTACCGGGAGGATGGATATGGACGGCGCGCTGTTAACGATTCTGCAGATTCTGGTCTACACCTTCGTCTTCGTCGTCGGAACCGTGGCGCTGGGCCTCGTCATTTTATATATCCTCGACGTCAACCAGACCGAACACGCCATCCGCCGAAACTTTCCGATCATCGGACGCTTTCGAGGCTTGTTCGAGCGGCTGGGCGAGTTCTTCCGGCAATACTTTTTTGCCATGGACCGCGAGGAGCTGCCCTTTAACCGCGCCGAGCGCAGTTGGGTCTATCGCGCTGCGAAGAATATCGATAACACGGTCGCGTTCGGGTCAACGCGCGATCTCCGCCCGACCGGGACCGTTCTTTTTGTCAACTGCCCCTTTCCCACGCTCGAAGTCGACGCCGCCCCGCCCCACCCGATTACCATCGGCCCCCACTGCAAGAACCCTTACACGACGGATTCCCTGTTTAACATCTCGGCGATGAGTTACGGGGCGATCTCCAAACCCGCCGTGCTCGCGCTTTCAAACGGCGCGCGCATGGCGGGCTGCTGGCTGAACACCGGCGAAGGCGGGTTGTCGCCGTATCACTTGGAGGGCGGCGCCAACCTTGTGTTCCAGATCGGCACGGCCAAATACGGCGTGCGTAATCACTACGGCGTGCTCGACGATGAGAAATTACGTGAGGTGGCGGCCCATGAACGGGTGCGCATGTTCGAATTGAAGTTAAGCCAGGGCGCCAAACCCGGCAAGGGCGGCATTCTTCCCGGCGCAAAAGTGACGCCGGAAATCGCCGCGATACGGGGCATCCCGGCCTACCAGGATTCCATTAGTCCCAACCGTCATCCCGAGATCAACACCAACGGCGATCTCCTGGACATGATCGAACGGATCCGCACCGTCACCGGCAAACCCACCGGCTTTAAAACGGTCATCGGCGCCTACGGCTGGCTTGATAATTTATTTAGCGAAATAACCAAACGCGGCGTCGAGAGCGCCCCCGACTTTATTACCGTAGACAGCGCCGACGGCGGCAGCGGCGCCGCGCCCATGAGCCTGATGGACAACGTGGGCCTGCCGCTGCGCGAGAGCCTGCCGCTGGTGATCAACAAACTGACGGAATACGGCCTGCATGAACGGGTCAGGGTCATCGCCTCCGGCAAATTGATCACGCCCACGGAGGTCGCCTGGGCCCTGTGCGTGGGCGCGGATTTCGTCAACTCCGCCCGCGGCTTCATGTTCTCGCTCGGCTGCATCCAGGCCCTGCGATGCAACAAGGACACCTGCCCCACGGGTGTCACCACTCACAATCCCAAGCTACAGCGCGGCCTGGATCCCAAACGCAAGGCCGTTCGCGTCGCAAACTACGCGCGCAACATCGTCCACGCCGTGGGGATGATCGCGCACTCCTGCGGGGTGCCGGAGCCGCGCAAGCTGCGCCGCTATCACGCACGCATCGTGATTGAAAACGGCCGCTCCGTCCCCCTGACCGAACTCTATCCGGAGGCCGTTCCCAAGAACAAACCGCTGGAACAGGCACAAACGATCGGTCATTAACCGACGTCACGTCCACCGTTTGAAAACCCTGCCTGATCACCTGCACTCGGGCCGGAACTCATTTGCAGAAATTGGGGTTATCGCGAATATCGTTCCTCCCCGTCCTGGTATTTCTGGGCGACCACGCATTGAAGAAGGGGCTACACCTTTACTATGTTTATCAACAGTAAAGGATATATTAGCAGACACTGTAATCTGACCTTGGTTTTTGAACAGATCGATTTATAAAGAATCTGGAAAAACTTGCTGGAAGACTACTACAATATCATCCACCGGCAAGGCTGAAAAAAGAGATGAGACATAATATAAAGGGTAGCGTCCCCTTTTTCCGCTTTTCCAAGAATCCGCCGCTTCCTCTTCTTCTTAACGCTGATAGGTCCCGATCAATTCCGCTTGCGCAAGAACATGCCCTTGCATGGCCTGCTCGAGTTGCGCCTTGGTCGGTTGATTGAGATCGGGCAGCACGGTGTCCAGGGCGTAGAGTTTATGAAAATACCGATGACGGCCGATGGGCGGACAAGGACCGCCGTAGCCGGTGCGTTTCCAGTCGTTTATGCCTTCCTTGGTGCCCGCCGGCAAATCTGGCGATGCGACGGCCTCGGGCAAAGCGGCGGCATCCGTTGGCATGTTGTAGAGCACCCAATGAACCCAGGTCATCTTGGGCGCTGCGGGATCGGGGGCGTCGGGATCATCCACGATTAAAACCAGGCTCTTGGCCTCCTTGGGCACGCCGGCCCAGGCCAGGGCGGGCGAAATGTCGTCACCGTCACAGGTGTAGCGCGCGGGAATTTCACCGTTATGGTTGAATGCGGAAGATGTAAGCGTCAGCGACATCGCACGGCCCTCCTACGTTGCTTTAAATATATTGTCTCACTCGGCGCGCTTTGCCAACCAGCGGAAAATATATCCTTCCGGCTGGGCCTTGCCCGATTCGAGATAGGCCAAGACATTATGGTTCTTGAGCACCCACTGCATCCGTCCCGAAATGCCTTGCCGTCCACAAAAAAGCAATCGATCACCGGGCTGTAACGGGGTGTCCTCATCCGGCAACAGCTGCTCCTCCTCCGCACGCATCAAGAGCAACGGCATACCCATGAGGCGCTCATTGTGGTTACGCGGGTCCATAAGAAGATGCGCCAGGCGGATGTCCCGCCCCGCCTCGAGCGCCTCGTAAACCGCGGGCGCGGCGTCTTGGGAAAGTTCGACCGCCCACAGGTCGGGCGAGACATTGCCGATCACCGGCCATAGCTGTTCGATGAGCCTTTTCGCCCACTCGTTGTTTTTATGGCGCGCCAGGCGCAGAAAATCCGTCAACAACGGTGTCCGGATCAGGGAGAGGATCCGGTTCGCGATCACGCGCGAGCGCTGCATGACGAGATCAAGCCCGGCGGCCTTGAAAATGGGTTCGTTCTCGCTTCTATTCTGGCGCGCTACCAGAAATAGATTTTTGTTGAGGTCACGCGCCGTCATGATAATGGACAGGTTGTTGGCGTCGTCGTCGGTGCCCGCCACGATTCCCACGGCCTTTTCAATGTGCGCCTCGCGCAGGGTGACGGCCTCGGTGCCGCGGCCGACCACCGCATCCTCCGGCGCGCCGGTGCCCTCCGGGTCCGCCTCGATAATAACCGTCGGCAACCCTTCATAGTGCAAATAGCGGTGCACCGCCTTGCCGAAACGACCGTAACCGCACAACACCCAGGTCCCGTGCGGCGGATGGATGGCAAGCGGCAAAGGCAAACCGGGGATTTCCGTCAACCATTCATAGACCAGATACATATCGGGTGAGTGCAGCGCCATTGCCAGACGGCCCGCAAAGGTATCGAAAGGATTAATCACGGCATCCGTGCCGAACGACTCCATGTTGGCCTTGGCATCGTGGGTTTGGGCACGGCAGATCACCGTCAACTCCGGATTAAGCAACTTGCAGGTGATGGCGATCTTGAGATTGATCGAGTCCACGCTGGTGATCGCCACCACCCCCGCGCATCGCGGATGCTTCAGGCCCGACATGATCAGGGCGCCTGGCTGGCTCGCATCGGCGCGCAGCCCGGGAACATACACGCCAAGATTCTCAAGGGACAACTCATTGATGCGATCCTGGTTGTTGTCAACAACCACGGAAGACAGGCCGTGCTGTGTCATGGCGCGCACCACCAGCCTGCCCGTATCTCCGTAACCGCAGACAATGTAGAAGGGTTCGCGGATACGGCGCACGCTGTATGCAAAACGGTTTTCCCGAATGACCTGACGGAAGGCGGAATCCTGGAGAAGCGTGATCAGGGCACCGATGGCGTAGAGCCAGGCCACCACGCCCAGATAAATGGAAGCCGTGATCCACATTCGCTGGCCATCGGTGAAGGCATAGGGCAGCTCACCGAAACCGATGGTCGTGACCGTGTAGGTGACGATATAGAAGGCGTGAAAAAAATCCAGCTGATACGGCCTGCCCTCCGCGTCCACGCCCGGAATGAGCACGAGCCCGAGAATCGACACGGCGTAGGCGGTAATCAACACCAGCAGCGGAAGCCGCATCCGCCGCAGGATTAAAAACAATGCCGTATTTTTCATCGCGGCCCGTCGGGAGTCAGCGGCGAAGCGTGGTGGTTTCTATTAAAAGCAGGATGACGGAAACAATGTTGGCCAACAGGGCGCCGCCGGAAAGGGAAACGATACTGACCATGATGGGGGGGGTGAGCCCGACCTGGAACACATGCTCCGCCAATCCCCAGACCAATGCCGCGGCGATCAATTGCAGATCGGCCACCAGGCTCGTGGCCAGCAACACCGCGCCCACGTGCGTGCGATCACCGAACTTGAGCACGGTGGCGATCAGGCTCACCACAAGGGCGGCAAAGAGCTCGTACACATTATGGTGGTGGGGGTTGTCAAAATCGCCGAGGAAAAATCCGAAATTAAGCGTCAGCGCCAGGACGATAAAAAAGCTGAACACCACTTTTTCTATATTCATTCTCTGCTCCTTGGAAGGCTTTTTCTGTTATCCGTTATGTTTTTATCGCAAGGCTTGGCTGTTCTTTTGCGCCGAACCGACCCAATGAGCCCGAAGAATACCCTACAACCCTCTGTGCCGTAACCGCACCATGGCGGTGCAGCACACAAAAACCAGCCCGTCTTTTGGTGCTGGCTCCCCGGACCTGCTGTACCTAAGCTCTTGAGTCAAAATAGCTTTCGCTTTGGCACAAGCATTGCTATTCCCGTCGCAAGTCAACCGGAATGGAAAACCATGCTGTTCGGACGGCGCACCAAAAACCCGATCAAGATCCCCGCCAAACCCGTGGCCAAATGGGCCTACACCACCTGCGGCTACTGTTCCACCGGCTGCACGATCGAGGTCGGGCTGGATCAAAACGGCCGGGCCGTCACCGCGCGCGGGCTGACCGACGCCCCGGTGAACCGCGGCAAGCTGTGCCTCAAGGGCATTTTTGAATTCGAGGTTTTCAACGCCGCCAACCGCGGGCGGGCGCCGCTTGTGCGCGAGCGCTTCTTCGAGCCGTTTCAGGAAACCACCTGGGACGCCGCCCTGGATAAAACGGCAAGCGAGATCAAACGCATTCAGACGACATACGGGCGCGACGCCTTCGCCATCGTCTCCACCGGCCAGATCCTGACGGAAGAATTCTATACCCTGGGCAAGCTCGCCCGCGGCGTCATCGGCACCAACAACTACGACGGCAACACCACCCTGTGCATGGCCTCGGCGGTCTCAGGCTACAAGCGCTCCTTCGGCAGCGACGGGCCGCCGGGTTGTTACGATGATTTCAATCATACCGACTGCCTGCTCGCCATCGGCTCCAACCTGCCGGAACAGCATCCGATCATTTACTGGCGCCTGAAGGAGGCGCGCGACGCGCGCAAGTTTCCCGTCATCGTCGTCGACCCACGCGTGACGGTGTTTGCGCAAATGGCGGACATGCACCTGCCGATTACTCCCGGCACCGACCTCGTGCTGTTAAACAGCCTGGCGCACGTCATTCTGGATGAAGGCCTGGAAGACCGTGCTTATATCGGCGCGCACACGACCGGCAGCGCGGAATTCAGTAAGCTGGTCGAGCAATACGATCCGGTGACGGCCTCGCGCATCTGCGGCATTGACGCGGACACGATCCGTAACGTGGCGCGGCTCTACGCCAAGTCACCCGCCGCCATGACCATCTGGACCATGGGCATCAACCAGTCCACGCACGGCAGCGACGGCGTGGTCGCCATCAACAACCTTAACCTTATTACCGGCAACATCGGCAAACCCGGCGGCACCTCGCTGTCCATCACCGGCCAGTGCAACGCCATGGGCACGCGCGAGTTTTCCTCGTGCTCGGGACTGCCGGCCTACCGTTACCTGGAAAATGAAACGGACCGCGAATTCATGGCCGAGTACTGGGGCGTGGACAAGGACTTCTTTCCCACCAAGCGCGGCCTGTTCCAGACCGACATCTTTCCGGCGATCGAGGCCGGCAAGATCAAGGGCCTGTGGCTGATTGCCACCAACCCCATGAGTTCCATGCCGAACACCCCGCGCATCCGCAAAACCCTGGAGAAACTCGAATTCCTGGCGGTGCAGGACGCCTATGCCGACGTCGAGACCACGCAGTACGCCCACGCATTTTTGCCGGCCGCCCTGTGGGGCGAGAAGGAAGGCGTGTTCACCAACACCGAGCGGCGCGTGAACCTGGTGCGCAAGGTCATGGACCCGCCGGGACGAGCCAAACCGGACCTCTGGATCTTCAACGAACTGGCCAAGCGTTTTGAGACGGGGCAAAAAATGCGTTTCCCGGAAACGGCGGCGGCGGTGTTTGAGGAAATGCGCGAACTTTCAAAAGGCCGGCTATGCGATTACTCCGGCATGACGCACGATAAAATCGAGCAAAGACGCGGCATCCAGTGGCCGTGCAATGAAACGAACCCCGAAGGCGCACCACGGCTTTATACCGACGGCGTGTTTCAGCATGCCGACGGCAAGGCCAGACTTATTCCCCTGCCATTCGTGGACAACAACGAGCGCCCGGATGAGCAATATCCATTCTGGCTCAACACCGGACGCGTGGTGGAACACTGGCACACGCGCACCAAGACCGGCAAGATCGGCAACCTGAACAAGTTCAGCCCGACGCCGTACATGGAAATGAACCCGGCCGCAGCAAGTAAACTGGGTATCCAGCATATGGAATACGTGCGCGTGGTGTCGCGCCGTTCGGACACCGTGATCATGGTGCAACTGACCGAGCGCGTGGCGCCGGACGCCGTGTTTATTCCCATGCATTTTCATGAATGCGTCAACCGCCTGGTCCTGGGTCTACTCGACCCCTATTCGCGCCAACCCGCGTTCAAGCAGTCGGCGGTGCGGATTGAAAAGGTCACGGACCAGGAGACTGCTGCCGTACGCAACAAAGTTGTACGGAGTTATTAAACGAAATCACAACGGAAAGGATCGGGTTCCCTTGAGAAACGAGCAGCTTGTGTCTACCACGCTTCGCCCCAAGTCTTGCCTTGGCAAACAGTTGTATGAGCGGGGTTCCGCCCCCGCACGACGGGCCGATTTCTTTGCTCGCCCAAAGAAATCGGCGAAAGAAAGGGCGCCCCGAATGGCGCGCTTATCCTGCGCTGCGCAGCGTTGGGACCCGACGCCGGCCCTACGAGACCTCCCTGTCTCGTGGGCCGGGTGCTTGCTTCCTGCAAGCACCCCCTTCGGGGCGCACACCCAACGCTTTACGCTGCTCGGGCGCGCCATATGGGGATGTCAAACACAAGGAAACACAATCCACTAACCATTTATTCAACAGGACCATATCTATTCAAGTGATGTTTGACGGAAAATTCAACAAAACACCGGCCTACGCCCGTCTGGACCCGCCGCGTCGGGTGGTGAAAACGAGCCAGCACGGCACCGAGATTGATCTTGCGCGCTGCTATCCGGATCAGCTGACGAAACCTCTGGTGCTGAACGGCGCGATATCGGACTCCGCGAATCCCAACCGCAGCAAGCAACACGGCTTTCATTTTAACGCCGACAACTGCATCGCCTGCCATGCCTGCGAATCGGCATGCTCGGAGAAAAACAACCTGCCGCCGCACCTGGCGTTTCGCAAGGTCGGCTATATCGAAGGCGGTTCCTATCCGGACGTGCGGCGTCTGAATGTCTCCATGGCCTGCAACCACTGCGAGGATCCGGTATGCCTCAAGGCCTGCCCCACGCGCGCCTACACCAAGTACGCGGAATACGGCGCGGTACTGCAGGACCCGGACATCTGCTTCGGCTGCGGCTACTGCACCTGGGTCTGCCCCTACAACGCGCCGCAGCTCGACCCGGTCAACGGCCAGGTGGAAAAATGCAACATGTGCGTGGACCGCCTGGAACAGGGATTGAAGCCCGCCTGCGTCGCGGCGTGTCTCGGCAACGCGCTTGAATTCGGCGTGATCGAGGACCTGCCCGGCGGGCGCGAACAGGCCAAGCTTGGCATTCCCGGCTTCCCCGACCCCGCGATCTCGCGCCCGAATATCCGCTTTCAACAGCTGCGCTCGCTCCCCCCCGACTTGACGCGCACCGACGGCGTGCCTGTCCACTACCAACGCGGTGACCAGGGCGGTGACACCTATAAGGTTAAGGCACAAAACAAAACCAAAGAAAAGCGCTGGGGCTTCGACAAGCTGAGTTCGCGCGAAAACCCGCTGGTGGCGTTCACCCTGCTCTCCCAGTTTGTGGTCGGGGCATTCTTATTATTATTTGTTTCGCCCCGGCTTCCCATGGCCGCGGGCGCGGCGCTTTCGGCAACAGTGCATCCCGTGGCCCATGCGGCGGCGCTGTTCGGCCTGCTCGGCCTGCTCGGCCTCGCCCTGTTCCTGTCGGCGGTGCACCTGGGCAAGCCGATGCGCTTTTACCGCGGCTTCAATAACCTGCGACATTCGTGGCTTTCGCGGGAGGCTCTGGCGTTGTCCGGTTTTTTGGGTTTACTTTTCGCCTACACCCTGATGAAAACCCTGACTCCCCTCGCTGATTGGATACCGGGTGAGCCGGCGGCCTCCGTTGTCGGCGCGCTGGCGGCGCTTTTGGGGGTGGCGGCCATGTATTGCATGACCCGTATCTACCGCATCCGGGCCCGTCCGTTCTGGGACCACTGGCACACGGGCGGGGCCTTCTTCGCCAGTGTGCTGATTCTCGGCAGCCTGGGCATGGGTCTGGCATTCGGACCGGCCGAACTTTCATCCGGCGGGCCCGTTGCCGACGTGCTGCGGTGGCTTGCCTTGCCTTTGCTTGCCGGTCTTACGCTCCAGGGGGTTTCTCTATTGGCCCATTTGCGTTATATGGAAACGCGCGGCGCTGAAGCCGCGGTATCAAAGGTACAAATGCTGACCACCTACGGCAAAACCTATATGGCACGTTGGCTAAGTTTGGGCGTTCTGTTTGTCGGCGCGGCGGCGTTTGCCTTGTGGACGCCGGAAGGCATATGGGGATTGATAATCTGGGGCGCCTTGTTCGTGCTCGCCGTCGTTCATGAAATTGTCGGACGGGCATTGTTCTATGTGCTCGTCACGCCCACCACCATGCCGGGCGCTTTTTTCTGGAACAACCGCTACTTTGAAACCCATGCCCGCAAAACCGGGCTGGCGAACCTGCCCCAGGTCGGCGTGGTGCCGGATTGCCACTGACACATCCCCACACCACGGGACTGATTCTCGCAGGCGGCCGGTCCACCCGTTTCGGCGGCCGGGACAAGGCATTCATTCCCCTGGGCGGCAAACCGCTGCTCGCGCATGTCATCGCGCGTCTCGCGCCGCAGGTGGATCGGCTCGTTATTAACAGCAATGCGCCGCCTGAGCGTTTCCATGAATTCGGGTTGCCGGTCATCCCGGACCGCCTGAGCGGCTACCTTGGTCCCCTGGCGGGCATTCACGCCGGCCTTGTCGCCTGGCCCGAGGACCGGCTTTTAGCCGTGGCAGTGGACCTGCCGTTTCTGCCCGGGAACCTTGTGGAAAAACTCCGGGCGGGTTGGTCCGGCGACCGTTGCCGCTACGCCGGCGACGGCGCAAGGCACGCGCTCGCTGTCCTGTGCCCGCCGGGGACGGCAAGCCCGGTTGAGGCATTTCTCCAAGCGGGTAACCACAGCCTCCGGGAATGGCTGGCGCGGCACGGAGAACCGGCGGTGTTCGAGCCCGATAACGATGCCGACATTACGTTTAATATCAACACGCCGGCAGACCTGGCGCGCGCGGAACACCGCCTGACGGGCAATTTATCTTGATGCCGTGCGCGAACCCGGATGCAGCCGCATTGACGAAAAACTAACTATAATTAAACGGCAGCGCGAGCCGTTTACCAATTAAACCAAGAATGAGTTGCGCCCATGCCGTTATATCTCGATGCGGGTTTCTCGACGAACACGGGGAAACGTGACAACAAATACGATACCTGCCTGACCGTCATCCCGAGCGCCGATCAGGGGAATACCCACGGCGCGTTGTTCGCCGTCGCGGACGGCGTGGCCGAGCGGCCGGACGCGGAAAGGGCGGCGCACACCGCCATTCACGAACTGAGCGAGAGCTACTACACCACCGTCGAGGGTTGGGGGCTGCAACAGGCGCTCAAGGAAAGCTTCAATGTTGCCAACCACGCCGTGTTTTCCGGCGGGGAGCACGGGCGCGCCGCCGCCCTCTCGGCGCTGATTCTGCGCGGCCGGCGGTGGGTCGTCGGGCACGCCGGCAATACCCGGGTGTGGATGTTTCGCGACCACCAACTCAAGCTGCTGACCCATGACCATGTTCATCCGCGCCCCCGGGGCCCGGCACAGGTCTACCGGGCCTGCGGGCTGGATCGAAGCTTCGACGCCGAGTTCGCTGCCGGCGAACTGGTCGAAGGCGATATTTTCCTGCTCACCAGTGACGGCGTGCATGACGCCCTCGACAGCTCCTGGATCAGGAGCGCCTTGCAGACCGACGTTTCCGCCCAACAAATGGCGGAAATTCTGACGCGACGCGCACTTGAAACCGGCAGCCGCGACAACGTCAGCGCCTGCGTCGCGCGCGTGGAAAAACTCCCGTCGGAAACCGATGCCGATCTGGAGGAGGACATCGCCGCCCTGCCCTTGATTGATCCGCCTGAAATCAATGACAGGGTGGACGGCTTTGTCATCAAGAAACTAATACACAAAAGCCGCCGTTACCGCCTTTATCAAGCCGTTGACGAGGAATCCGGCAAGACCGTCGCGCTTAAATTTCCGAATCCCCGGTTTCGCAATGATCCGGAATTCACCAACGGTTTTTTACGCGAGGAGTGGGTCGGCAAACGCATCAACAGCTCGTATCTGGTACGGATGCTGCCCATGAGGGCCGGCCGGCGCACCGCCCTGTATTCGGTGATGGCTTACCATAAAGGCGAGAACCTCTCCAAACGCATACGACGCAAGCAGGGCCTGCCCGTCCGGCAGGCCCTGTCGCTTATTGAACAACTCCTCTCCGCGCTGAGCCACCTGCATCGCCGGGGCGTCATCCACCGCGACGTCCGGCCGAAAAACCTGATGCTGGACAAGGAAAACCGGCAACAACTGCTCCTTATCGGTCTGGGATCGAGCCGCATCGAGAGCCTGCGCGAACAAAACAAAAGCGCCGCGCTGCCCGTCAGCGCCTTGAGCTACGTGGCCCCGGAATTATTCGAGGAAGGAAACGAGGAGAACGTGCGCACGGACATCTACGCGGCCGGCGTGACCTTGTACCACATGCTTACGGGAAAATACCCCTACGGAAAAATTAAATCCACCGATCAGGAATTCCGCGAATTTATTTCACCTACCCATTACAAAGCCAGTCTTCCATTGTGGCTGGACGAAGTGCTGCAACAGGCGTGCGCCCTCGATCCCGCGGAACGCTTTGCCTCCGCCGAGGAGTTTATCCGGGATTTGCAGGATGCGCGGGCGCGTAATAACCCCAAGCCTGGATCTCATCCCTCACCCC